>DASROV010000494.1:0-2042 GCA_035646755.1 Trueperaceae bacterium
CTACCGACCACTCGTCGTCTTCATCCCGGAAGATGTCGATTGCCTCGGTGAGCCGGGCTTCGGCCGTGTCGAGATCGCCCGCTTGGCCCGCCGCCGCGGCCAGGTTGTAGAGCGAGCGGGCCTGGCCAAGGCGGTCGCCGGTCTGTCGCCGCAACTCCAGAGCTGTCCGGTTGAACGCCTCAGACGCCGCCTCGTCACCTTGCTGAGAGGCAAGTACGCCCGCGCCGGTTAGCGCCTTGGCGCGCTCGCTGGCGAACATGTCGTCCGGCGCGGCCGTGAGCACGGCGTCGGCCAAGCGTCTGCCCTCGGCCAGGCGCCCGCGGCGCGGCCAGAACTGCCACAGAGACCCGCTGATCTCCAGTGCCGACCGGGCCGCTTCGAGCGACCCCTCCCTCGCCCGCGCCGACAGCCAGCCGATCGCCTCGCGCAGGTTGGGAAGCTCGGCGTCGAGGCGATTGAGCCAGCCCGCCTGATCGCCGGTCTTCAGTCCCTCTTCGGCATGGCGCGCCAGGTCGACGTAATAGGCCGCATGCGCCGCCAGCGTCGCGTCGCGCAGAGGCTCGGCGGTCTCCAGCCGGGCCATGGCGAAGTCGCCGACCAGCGGGTGCGCGGTGTAGCGTCCGTCGGCCGAGCCGGTTAGCAGTGACTTCGCGGTGAGCGAGCTGAGCGCCGCGATGCTCGCTTCGGCCACGCGCGCAGCAGCGTCGTGAGTGAAGCCACCGCTGAAGACCGCCAGTTTCGTGAGGGCCAGCCGCTCGTGTTCGAGGAGCAACCGCCACGAGTGGTCGATGGTGGCGGTAAGAGAGCGGTGCCGTGGAGCGGCGTCGCGCGGTCCGCTGAGGAGCTCATCGGGCTGCTGGCGCAGGGCCTCCGCCAATTCCTCCAGCGGCAGTCGACCCACCCAGGCGGCCGCCAGCTCGATCCCCAACGGCAGCCCGTGCACGAGTCCGCAGACCTCCAGCACGTCATGCCAGTTGGCGTCAGCTACCGCGAAGGTGAGGTCGTTGCGGCGCGCGGCGGCCTGGAACAGCCTCACGGCGTCGTGGGTGAGCGCCTCGGCGGCTGAGGAGGTGGCGGTGGCCAGCGCCATCGTTTCGAGCTGGAAGATCTGCTCGCCCGACAGCTCGAGGCGCTGACGGGAGGTGATGAGCGCCGCCACTCCTGGGCACTTTTCGAGGAGCGTGGAGACGTCGGTCGCCGCCTCGGCCACGTGCTCGAAGTTGTCGAGCAGCAGCAGGACCCGCTTGTCGCCGAGGGTCTCGTGCAGGCCGGTAGCGTCGGCGCTGCCGCCCTCGCCGCTCACCGCCGCCGCTACCGCCTCGAGCACGAGCCGCGGGTCGCTCACCGGAGCCAGCTCGACGAGGAACACGCCGGCGTCGAACAACCCGTCACGCAGGGCGGAGGTCGCCGCTTCGAGGGCCAGCCGCGACTTGCCGACACCGCCGACGCCCGTTACCGTCACCAGCCGTGAGCCCGACGCCAACAGGTTGGCGAGGGTGACTAGCTCGGTGTCGCGACCGACGAACGGCGCGACACGGGCAGGAAGGTTGTTGCGAGCTGGCCGCTTCAGCGCCGACGACAGCGCAGCTCGCGCCGCTTCGGCCGAGTCGGCAAGCTCGAGCCCGAACGCCGCTGCCTGGCGCTCTACCGCGCCGGCCAACGGGTGGTTGGCCGCCAGTAGGAGCCGATGCAGGCGAGGGAGCAGATCGGGGTCGGACTCCTTGCTGAGGGCGAGCGCCTCGGCGGCTAGGTGACCGGCCTCGCCGAAGGCGCGCTCGGCGGCTACCGCTTCGGCCTGTGCTACCCGCGCGAGTTGGACGCTGCTCGCGAGGTGCTCGCGCGTGGCGAGTACCCACTCTTCGAGCTCGGCTCCCATCTCCTTGAGGTAGAAGCCGGCGAGGAACTCGCCCTCGTAGAGCTCCCTGACGCGCCTGGCGTCCGCCGCCGCCACCGCCGCGAGCAGTTCGACGGCGTCGCAAGGGACGCCGGTGCCCACGCGCGAGCCGGTTCCCGGCGTGTCGTGCTCGACGAGCGCGCCCGGC
>DASROV010000495.1:0-11617 GCA_035646755.1 Trueperaceae bacterium
CAGGCGAGCTTCCGCCACCGCCGCGCCCGCTACGGTTACCAACTGGTGCGCGTGCTGTGCGAGGTCGGACGCCTCGACGAGGCCCGGATCATCGCCGGGGACGTCACCGAGATCAGCGCGATGGGCGAGGGCCATGAGCGCTCCTTGGCAGCGCTGGCACGCGGCGTGGTGGCCGCGGTGGCGAAGGAAGAGACGGCCGCCAGCGACCTACTCGAAGCGATGCTCGATGGGAACCTGGTGGCCGAGCAGCGGCTGACGGCGACCCTCTACTACCTTCTGGCCAGCCGTGGGGCCGCGCACAACGTGCCGGCGGCTCTGGTACCGCTGCTCGGCGCGCTGCCGCGGACCGGGCTGGAGGTGCTGAGCGGTCCGCGCGAGCGCTTCGAGCCGATCTGGGCGACCCTTACTGGCCCTAGCGCCAAACTGTCACTGCGGTTCCTCGGTCGGGTGGAAGCTCGCTACCAGGGCCAGGAAGTGGCACTGGCGCCGCGTCTCGCCGAGATCGCGCTGGCCCTCGCCCTCCATCCAGAGGGGCTGGCGCGAGACGAACTCAACACCTTCCTGTCACCCGAAGGCCACGCCCCGTTCACGGCCAGCGGCATGCGCAGCATGCTGAGCAGGCTGCGAGGCATTCTGCCCGTCAGCGACGCCCCCTACCGCTTCACTGTCCCCTACCGTGCCGACGTGATCGAGGTGCGAGAGCACATCGCTACCGGCCAGGTACGCGAGGCCATCGCCCTCATGCGGGGCCCGCTCTTGCCACAAAGCGACGCGCCTGGCGTCGAAGAGCACCGCTGGGAGCTCGAGGAGGAAGTGCGTCAGGCGGCACTGATGGTCAGTGACCCCGACGCGCTCTTCGATCTGGCCGAGCGGCTCGACGACGACCTGGAGTTCTGGCTGGCGACCGCCGAGGCCCTCAGCGCCGGCGATCCTCGCCTGGCCCTCGCCCGTGCGCGCGTGCGACGCCTCGAGGACGCCTACCTGCTCGGATCGTGAGCCGACCAGGCGCTCAGACCGTCGTCGGCCGAGGGCAGCAAGAGGGCCGACTAGGTCACGGCCAACAGCGCGTCGAACAAGTAAGTGACCACCGTCGCCAGGTCGGGGGCGTCAGTTGCCTTGCTGGCGCGCAAGGTCCTCCAACTGCTCGACGTAACCTTCCAGGACCGCGAAGGCGCGTTCGATGGGCTCGGCCGTCGTGAGGTCGACGCCGGCCACTTTCATGGCTTCGATCGGCGACACGGAACTGCCGGCCCGCAGCAACCCGAGGTAGCGTTCGACCGCCCCGGGTCTTCCGCGGTGTACGTCGTCGGCCAAGGCGGCGGCGGCGGCGATGCCGGCAGCGTACTGGAAGGTGTAGAAGGGTTGGTAAAGGTGCCCGAACTGGGCCCACGTCACGCCGGTTCGCTCATCGGCGCGGATGTGGTCGCCGTAGCCTTCCTGGAAAAGGTCGCGCATGATCACGTTGAGCTTCGTCGACGACAGGCCCTCGCCGCGCTCCACAGCGGCATGAACCGCCAGCTCGAGGCGCACCAAGGTCGGCATGATGAAGAAGTAGCGGTGGAAGTTGTGGAAGGCTTCGTCCAGCACTGCGAGGCGATCGGCCGGCTCCTTTAGCCGGTCGAGGAGATGGGCCCTTACCAACGCCTGGTTGAAGTTCGAGGCCGTCTCCGCGACCATCATCGCGTAGTTGGCGTAGGGGAGGGGCTGCGCCTCGTCCATGAGCACGGCGTGCATGGCGTGGCCAAGCTCGTGGGCCAAGGTCGAAACGCTCTCCAGGTCGTCTTGGTAACTGATCATGATCTGCGGCTGGACGCCGTAGGCGTGCGAGCAGAAGGCACCATCGCGCTTGCCCAGGTTCGGGTAGACATCGACCCAACGTCGCGTGAACAGTCCTTCCCGCAACGATCCCAAGTACTCCTCGCCGAGCGGGGACATCCCGGCCACTATCCACTGGACGCCTTGCGCGTATGGGACCTGCATAGGGGCAGAGGAGAGGGGCGCGAAGATGTCCCACTCCGCGAGCTCCTCAAGCCCAAGCAAGCGCCGCCGCGCCTCCCAGTAGCGGTGCCAGACCCCGAGCTTGGCTTCGAAGGTGCCGACCACGGCATCGAGCACGGCTCGCGGTACCTCGCGTGGCGCGAGCTGTTCCTGAACGGTGTCCTCGTAGCCCCTCGCCCTGGCCAGGAAGACGCTCTGCTTGACCCGGCCGAGGTAGAGCTCGGCGATGGTGTCGTCGAACGCGAGGAAGCCGTCGTGAAAAGCGTGGTAGGCCTTGCGCCTTAGTTCACGATCCCGCGCCATGCGCAGCTTCGGGTACGTGCTGCGCGCGACCACGAGAGTCTGCCCCCCATGGCTGACCGGCGCGAAGGGTAGCTCGCCGTTGACCAGACTGTTGTACGCGCGTTCGAGAGCTTCGAACGGTTCGCCGCTACCGCCAAGCACCTCTTCGACCTCGCTCGAGCGCACGTGCGGTCGCTGCCGCTCCAACCTGTCGAAGTAGCTGTTTAGGTAGGAGAGCCGCTTGTCCTCGGCGGCCAACTCGGCGAGGCGTTGTCTGCCAAGGCCGAGCAACTCGGGTGCGACGAACGCGCTGGCCATGCTGAAGCGTCCCTGAAGGCCCTCGAACTGGCCGGCCCGCTGACGCGCGCTCTGATCGCCTTGGTCGACAGTCAGCGGCAGCGAAGCGAAGTTGCGCAGCCGCTGCAACCGCGCGACCAAACTCCAGTAGTCCTCAAAGAAGTCGGCGAGAAGCCCCGCCGAACTGCCGAGCCGGCCGGCGAACGCCGCGAGTTCGTCGATCTGTCTCGCCGCTGCCGTGAAATCGTCACGGTAGGCACGCTCGTCGGGGTAGAGGGCCGCCAAGTCCCAGGTGTAAGTTGCATCGAGCTCCGCGCGGGTAGGAAGGGTCGTCGCTGCCATGGTCGAGTTTACGAGGTCGCCGGGGCTGTAAACCTCGGCCCTCCACCTAGCGTTTGCCGCGGGCGCTAACCGGCATAAGCGCCATCACTCGACCCTCCTGGTGGATAACGACGTCGTCGACCAGGTTGCTTACGGGGCACACGTGATTGGGAATCACGCGCAGCCGCTCGCCGATGCGCGGGCGCTTCAAGCAGCCGCTGAAATCGACGGCGCCGTGCTCCTCGGAAAGCTCGGTGATGACGGCGTCGGGGTATTCGAGGATGTGGCCGTAGCCGCGGCCGATGCTCTCTGGAACGGTGTCGCTGGTTAGCACCTTGGAGCCCGCGTCGATCACCCCGCGGTCTGCGGTTGGGCGGCTGACCAACGTGACGTGCACGTGCAGCGCGCACTCGTCGAACGTGGCGCTCCCGCTACCGACGCTGCGGCGGTCGTGGTAGATCGACGTTCCTGCTCGGTACTCGGTAAGGCCCGGCACTTCGTGCGCTCGCCACATGTTCGGTGTGCCTCCGGCGGAGATCACTGCGAGTGGCACGCCCTCGGCCGCGAACAGCCCTTCGGCGGCGGCAATGAAGGCACCCGCCTGGGGACCGCACGGGTAGGTGAGGAGGCCGAGGAACGTGGTGAAGCGGCCTGAACGGGCCAGCCGAGCCAGGGTTAGCGCCGCTCCCGGCTCAAGCACGCCTTGACGCTTCTTGCCCGACTCGAACTCGACCAGGACACCGATGGTCCGCTCGGCCAACTCGGCGGCCCGCATCACCGTCGTCAAAGCGACCTCGTTGTCGACCGCCACCCGCAAGTGATCGACGGTGCGAGCCACCCCGGCCAGCCGCCTCGCCTTGCGCTCGCCGATGACGTCGTAGGTGAGAAGCAGGTCCTTCAGCCCCGCTGCGGCCATCACCTCGGCCTCGCCGACGGTCTGCACCGTGATCCCGGGTGCGCCGGCGGCGACCTGCATGTGGGCGAAGAAGGGCAGCTTGTGCGTCTTGATGTGTGGGCGGTTGGCGAGGCCGTGCTCGTCGAGGTAGCCCTGCAGCTTGGCGATGTTGGACTGGGCGCGGCCCAGGTCGATCGCCACGGCGGGGGTGTCGATGTCCTCGAGCTGAGCTGGTGGGTTCACGGGCCAATGTTAGCTCGCGACAACCTAGTCGAGAGGCTTCAACCCCGCCAGTATCTCGACGCGCCTCGGTTCTAGGAACGGTGGCAGCACTACCGCCTCGCCCAGAGTCTCGAGCTGCTCGTCGACGGCGAAGCCGGGTCCGTCGGTGGCGATCTCGAACAGCACGCCGTTCGGCTCGCGGAAGTATAGGCTCCGGAAGTAGTAGCGATCGACCTGGCCGCTATTGGGGACGTGGAGCTGCTGGAGCCGGTCGGTCCACTGCTGGTACTCGTCGCCGTTCGGAGTGCGGAACGCCACGTGGTGCACGCCGCCGGCGCCTGGCCGTGCCGGTGCGAGGTCCGGTCGGACCGCGACGTGCAGCTCGGCGTGAGGTCCGCTCAGCTCGGCAGCGCCCATCTGGTAGACATGCACGGTGTGCTTGCCGCTAGTGGGGTCAGGGTACTCGCGGACCGGTCGCATGTTCATCACGCTTTGCAGGATGCCGTCGGTGTTGGCGAGGTCAGACACGGTCATCGTGATCGCGCCGAGACCGCGGATCTGATGCTCGGCCGGCACGCTGCTTCGCTGCCAGGCGACGGGTTCGTCGCCGGTCCCGCCGTCGGTCACGAGCGTGAGGCGCTGTCCTTCGGGGTCTTCGAAGTCAAGGTAATTGCGGCCGTCGCGCTCGACGACGTCCACGTGAGTGACGCCAAGGGCGCTGAACCTTGCGAGCCAGTACGACAGGCTCTCGTCGCCCTTCACGCGCAGCCCGGTGCGGGTGACGGTGTGGTTGCCCCTTCGTTCCGCTGGGACCGACCAGTCGAAGAACGTGATGTCGTTGCCCGGGGAGCCGACCTTGTCGGAGTAGAAGAGGTGATAGGCGCTGACGTCGTCCTGGTTAACGGAGCGCTTTACCAGCCGCAAGCCCATGGTCTCGGTGTAGAACCGCTTGTTCTTGGCAATGGCGGCTGATACGGCCGTAAGGTGGTGGAAGCCGGTTAGCTGCAGTGTCATGTAGTTGTCCTCCTGGTTTAGAGTGCCCCAGCCATGCTGGCGCCGCAACTAAAAGGGAGCATCGGGGAGAGGGGTCAACGGTCGTTGCGCTCTGCCACGATCAAGACGGCCGTGCTCATGGCGACCGCTGGCGTGCTCCTAACGGCGTCGCTAACGTCGCTCGCCACGGCTCAGACCCTCACCGTGTTCGCGGCCTCGAGCCTTACCGAGTCGTTCGAGGAGCTCGCCGTACTGTTCGAACGCGAGCACCCTGGGGTCGACGTGAACCTCAACCTCGCCGGCTCCGCCATCCTCGCGCTGCAGGTGATCGAAGGTGCACCTGCCGACGTGTTCGCCAGCGCGGATTTACGACAACTCCAGCGGGTAGCCGCCGCCGGGCTAGTAGCGGACGAACCGACGGTGTTCGCGCGCAACCGCCTGGTCGTGGTAGCCGCCAAGGGTTCGGGCGTTGAGACGTTCGCCGATCTCGCCGACAAGGGCCTCGTACTCGTCATGGCGGGGCCGAGCGTTCCCGCCGGACATTACGCCCGCGAGGCCATTACCAGCGCCGACGCCGCGCGCGGCGACGACTTTGCGACCAAGGTTATGGCCAACGTCGTCTCCGAAGAGCAGAACGTGCGGCTCGTAGCGGCCAAGGTGGCGCTTGGCGAGGCCGACGCCGGCATCGTCTACGCCACGGACGCCGCTGTCTTCCCGCAGCTGCGGTCGGTGAGGATACCGAGCGAACACGACCCCCTCGCCTCGTACGCGATCGCCGTCGTGAGCGGCGGCCGGCAGGTCGAGCTGGCACGGGCCTTCGTGGCTATGGTGACCTCGGAGGCCGGTGCAGCCGTCTTGGCGGCCCACGGCTTCAGCACGGCGGGGCCCCCATGACCGTCGCGCAGCCGGCATCAAAGCGGGAGCGCGTTGAGACCCGCGTCCGCTACCGCAAGCCCGGGTTCGTGTTGTTGGCGCCGAGCCTCTTCCTGCTCGTGTTCCTGGTACTGCCAAGCGTGGCGCTGGTGCTCGAGTCGTTCTCACCCGGGGTGGTTCACCGGCTGGCCGCGCCAGCCGCCATGGAAGCGCTGCGCCTCAGCATGGTCACCACCACGACCGCGATGGCGCTGACAATCGTGTTGGGAACGCCCCTGGCGTACCTCTTGGCGCGTTACAGCTTTCGCGGTCGACGCTTCGTCGACGCCTTGGTCGATCTGCCGCTGGTGCTGCCACCGGTGATCGCCGGAGTCGGTCTGTTGCTGGTGTTCGGACGGAGGGGCCTTATAGGTTCGCAACTCGCCGAGCTCGGCGTCACCGTCGGCTTCACCTCGGTGGCCGTGGTCATGGCGCAGGTGTTCGTCGCCAGCCCCTTCTTCATCCGGGCCTTGAAGGTCGGGTTCATGGACGTACCGCCGGAGTTCGAGGCGGCCGCCCTCATCGACGGTGCCGGACGCTGGGGCGCCTTCTGGCGCGTGAGCCTGCCGCTGTCATTGCCTGCCTTCAGTGAGGGCCTGGTGTTGGCCTGGTCGCGGGCGTTGGCCGAGTTCGGCGCTACCATCGTCTTCGCTGGAAGCCTGGCGGGCCGGACACGCACCTTGCCACTGGCGATCTACGCCTCGCTCGAAGTCGGGCTCGATGCGGCCGTGGCCATGGCCGCGCTGCTAACGGTCTTGGCACTGGGGCTGTTCGTCACGCTGCGGGCGCTGTTGCGTCGTTAGCTTTCTCACAAGCTGAGCGAGCCGGCTCTCGCGTGTCAATCGCGCTTGAGCAGGCGTGTCCTGGTCGCAGGCCGCTGCCGATTCACGGTGTAACCTAGGCCGAACGACAAGGACGTCCACGTGTGGATGTGCTGGTCGCGGTGAGAATCCCGTGGCCGAACTCTCGACCATTACGAGCACGACCCTTTCTTCGACCGTTACGGAGTTGACATGGAGACCATTACCGATCCGTCGACCACTAGATCAAGCGCCGAGAAGCGCGTAGAAAAGAACGTCAAGATTAAAGTCCGCGAGCTGTACAAGATCTTCGGTGCCCACCCCAAGCGAGCTATCGACATGCTCGCGGGCGGCGCCTCGAAGGCCGAGCTTCAGGCCGAGTTGGGCATCGCCGTCGGTGTGCAGGACGTAAGCCTCGACATCCGCGAAGGGGAGACCTTCGTGCTAATGGGGTTGTCAGGAAGCGGCAAGTCCACGCTGCTGCGCCTCCTCAACCGTCTGCACGAGCCCACCAGCGGCCAGATCATCGTCGACGACATCGAGATTACCGCCCTCTCGCGGCGCGAACTCCTACGCGTGCGTCGCGAGAAGTTCAGCGGCATGGTGTTCCAGCAATTCGCCATCCTCCCTCACAGGACGGTCGTAGAGAACGTGGGTTACGGGCTGGAGGTCCAGGGCGTAGCGCCCGACGAGCGCAACGAGCGGGCCATGAACGCGATCGAACTCGTCGGCCTAAGCGGCTGGGAGTCGAACTACCCCGCCCAACTCTCCGGCGGCATGCAGCAGCGCGTCGGTTTGGCCAGGGCGTTGGCCGTCGATGCCGACATCCTGTTGATGGATGAAGCCTTCAGTGCGCTCGATCCTCTCATCCGCCGGGAGATGCAAGACGAGCTGCTTGAGCTTCAGTCGCGCATGAACAAGACCATCGTCTTCGTCACGCACGATCTCGATGAGGCGCTGAAGCTCGGTGATCGCATCGCCATCATGAACGCCGCGAGGGTTGTCCAGGTAGGGACGCCAGAGGAGGTAGTCACGGCTCCTGCTGATGACTACGTGGAGGCCTTCGTCGAAGGCGTCGATAGGACCGACATCCTTACGGCCTCGAGCATCATGCAACCGGTGAAGGAGACCGCGCACGTGCGCGACGGACCCCGTACGGCGCTGACGAAGATGCGCCGGTCGGGGTTGTCGGGCATCCTGGTCATCGACTCAGAGCGTCGCCTACGCGGTTACGTGACCTCGGAACGCATAATCGCCGGCCTCGAAGACGAGACGCTCGAGCACGACCGCATCGACTCTCGGCTCTTGAGCGAGGCGACATCGGTCGCCGCCGACACGCCGCTACAGGAGGTGATAACGCTGGCTTCGGAAGGCAGCGTTCCCATCGCCGTCACGGACGCCGCAGGTCGCGTGAGGGGCGTCGTGGTGAAGGGCGCCATCTTGGCCGCGCTGGCACGCCCGGAGAGCGGCCGTAAGTCCGAGGACTTCGGTGGACCTGGGAACGGAGCGACCGCCGCAGCGCCCAACGACGCCAAGGCCCTCGTGACGGACGGTCAACATGCTTGACTTCCGTATCCCTATAAGGGATTGGATCTCCGGCTCCGTTAGCTACCTCCAGGTCCAGTTCGCCCCGTTCTTCGACGGCTTCTCAGAAGCGGTCGAGATGGTCATCGGCTCGCTCTTGGCGGGGTTCGAATGGCTGCCCGTCTTCCTGTTGATCGCGCTGTTCGCCGTAGTCGCGGCGTTGCTCGGTGGTTGGCGGATCGGCTTGTTCGCCGCGGTCGGCCTGCTGCTCGTCGAGAACATCGGGCTGTGGGAGCCGTTCCTACAGACGCTGGCGCTGGTGATAACGGCCCAGTTGCTGATTACCCTCGTCGGTCTGCCTCTTGGCATCCTCTCGGCGAGCAACGACACGGTGGAGCGCATCATGCGGCCCGTGCTCGATTTCATGCAGACCATGCCGGCGTTCGTTTACCTGATACCGGCGGTGATGTTCTTCGGCATCGGTCTGGTGCCTGGCGTCGTCGCCACGTTCGTGTTCGCCATCCCGCCACTGGTGCGCCTCGTCAACCTCGGCATACGGCAGGTACCGAACGACCTGGTCGAGGCGGCCGACGCGTTCGGCTCGACAGCGTGGCAAAAACTGGTCAAGGTCGAGATGCCAGTGGCGCGTCCGAGCATCATGGCGGGACTCAACCAGTCGATAATGCTCAACCTGTCGATGGTCGTGATCGCGGGGATGATCGGTGCTCGCGGGCTTGGCGCCGAGGTGCTGCGTGGCATCCAACGCCTCAACGTGGGCCAAGGCTTCGAGGCCGGCCTTGCGGTAGTGATCCTGGCGATAGTCCTCGACCGAGTCACGGCGGCCTTCGGTCGCAAACGGAGCGAGACTGCCTGACGCATTAACAGACGGTAAATCGCCGGAATTTGCGTGACATTGACACTCGTGCTAGGGTCCAAGAGGCTTTGATTGGCCGCTTTTACGCTTGCACACAGCCGTGTGCTCTCGGGGTATTCGTATCCCGGTCCAGTTTTCCGTCCCAATCCCGGGAGGTATTGATGAAGAAGTTGTTGTTTGCCCTTGTCATGTCGCTAATTGCTGCGGTTGCGTTCGCTCAGGATGAAACAATCGAACTCGGTTACGTGCTCTGGGACTCCGAGATCGCCTCGACGAACGTGGTCGCCGCCGTCCTCATCGACGAGCTCGGTTACGAAGTCAACCTCACCTCGGTAGACGCCGGACCCATGTGGACCGGTGTGGCTCAAGGTGACTTCAACGCGATAGTCGCTGCCTGGCTGCCCGCAACCCACGAAGCCTACTGGAACGAGTACGGCGATCAACTCGTCGACCTCGGACCGAACCTCGAAGGTGCCGACATCGGTTGGGCCGTGCCCAGCTATGTCCAAGTCGACAGCATCACCGAACTCAACGACAACGTCGAGCTGTTCGGCGGCGAGGTCATCGGTATCGATCCGGGTGCCGGCCTTATGGCCGCGAGCGACGAAGCTCTGGAGGTCTACGACCTCGACTACGACCTTCTCGACGGCTCCGGCGCCGCGATGACCGCCGCCTTGGACCGCGCAATCCAGCGCGAAGAGCCGATCATCGTCACCAGCTGGCGTCCGCACTGGATGTGGGCCGCCTACGACCTGAAGTACCTCGAGGATCCCGAAGGCGTGTTCGGCGACGCCGAGACCATCAACACCGTTGTCAACGCCGAGTGGTCCGAGAGTGCTCCGGAAGACGTGATGTCGTTCCTCGACAACTTCCATTGGACCAGCGAGCAGATGGGTGCGGTGATGCTTGACATCACCCAGAACGGCACCGAGCCGATGGAGGCCGCGCGCGCCTGGATCGCCGCCAACCCGGACGTCGTGCAGGGCTGGTTGGAGTAAGTAAGCCGCTCGCTCGGGCCGGGCTCCGCTAGCGCGAGCGCCCGGGCCTCGCTACTACGACCTTCACGGAGCCCGGCCACTCGCCGGGCCCCGTTTCATGCCGGCTTCGGCCGCGATGCAGCGACTACCGCCAGTCGGAGGTCGATGAGTAGACCGGGCGAGCTCGAGGCGACTAGCGTCGCGAGCCGTCCTCTGACCACTTCGAAGCGGTCGGCCGCGAGGGCCGCGAAGCGCTGCTCGAGACTGCCGTCCTCGAGCGTCAACTTCCCCACCGGCGCGAGGTCGGGAACGCCGTCGCCGACTTCTCTCACCGCCTGCCAGAACCGACTCAGGTGACCGACCGCGCTGGCGATCCGCAGCAGCCGGCCCGAGGGCTTCAAGACGCGGCGGAGCTCATCAGGGGCGCGGCCCGGCTCCGAGACGTGATCGACAGCGTAGCGGGCGCTTACCGCATCGAACGAGGCGGCTGGGAACGGTAAGCGTCGCCACAACCGACGTCGAGCAAACCTTCGTGCGGCCTTAGGTTGAGTAGCCGGTCGAAACCGGCCTCCAACGGTTCGCCGCCGCCCAACGAAGCTAGCAGGCGGCGGCGAGCGTCGATCGCGGCGTTAGCCACGAGGGCTTGGCTCAGGCCAGTACCTTCAGGGCGCGGTCGAGCGCTTCGAAGCCGACCTGAAGGTCGTCGCGCTCGATAGTAAGCGGCGGCGTGATAAGCATGACGTTGTAGCGACCGAAGGCGTATACGCCCTCCTTACGAAGCGCGGCGGACAGCTTCGCGACGGGGGCATTGTCGCCGCCGTACCACGGGACGAGCGGGTCCTTGGTCGTTCGATCCTTGACGAACTCCAGCGCGAAGAAGGCGCCGAGGCCGCGTACGTCGCCGACCACGGGATGATTGTCCATGAGGGCGCCGAGGCCCTCACGCATCACCGGTTCGAGCTCGCGGGCACGCTGGAAGAGTCCCTCCTTGCGCATGGCCGTGACGGTCGCCAAGCCAGCGGCCATTGCCATCGGGTGCCCCGAGTAGGTATGCCCGCACATCAAGGTGGTCTCGTCGAAGTGGCGGGCCAGCCCCTCGCGCACGAGGACGCCGCCAAGGGGGAGATAGGCGGAGGCGACGCCTTTGGCGAAGGTGATCATGTCGGGCGTGACCCCGAAGCGCTGCGCTGCGAACGTCTCGCCGAGGCGCCCAAAGCCGGTCATCACCTCATCGAATATCAGCACGATGCCGTGCTCAGCGGTGAGCTTGCGAACCCCTTCGAGATAGCCCTCCGGGTAGATCACTACGCCGTTGGAACCGACCACCGGTTCGACCAACAGCGCGGCGACGTTCCTCGGGCCCTCGAACATGATGACGTCGGCGAGGTGCGCGAGGGCCCTGTCGACCTCCTCAGCCGGGTCGCTGGTATGGAACGGGCTGCGGTAGGGGTACGGCGCGAAGAAGTGCACGACGCCCGGGATGCCGGGCTCGTTGGCCCAGCGCCGGTCTTCACCCGTGAGG
>DASROV010000496.1:0-8375 GCA_035646755.1 Trueperaceae bacterium
CTCGAGATAGGCGACGCCTGATTGAAAGTTGTGGACTCCTCCACTCCACTCGTTGGCATTCGATCGCATCATGACGTTGGTGGCGCTGAGCGCGCCCTCATTCCAGATGGCTATGTCACCGTTGTCGGTGATGGTCGAGTCCTTGATCTCTGTGCTCGAGCTCTCTCCCTGGACCCGCACCACGGAGTTGGTGTCGCTTGGCCAGGTCGTGCCGTTGCCCGAGAGCGCGCTTCCGAAAACGCCTAGGTAACCGTCGACACTCGCGACCACGCCGCCATGGAGATCGAAAGGATCGACCCCCGGATACTCACCTGGATCCGCGTTGTCCTGGAAGAAGCTCCCCCGCACGACCACACTTCCCGTATCGCTCAACAACGCCGCCCCAAGCGCATCCTCGCCCCTTACGAGGTTGCGCTCCATCGTCACCTCAAGTAGCGTCAACTCTCCCCGATCGACGTAAATCCCGCCGCCGCCATGCACGCCCCCGTGTCCATGGCGCACGGTCAGGTTCTCTAGCGTCAGCTTGCCGCTGGGACCGACATGGAAGATGCGGAACAGAGTCTCGGTCATGCCGCGTTCGATTACGGCGCTGTTGCCCAGGATCAGGATCTCACTGCTGATCGATGGCAGCCCGTTCGGTCCGTGCGCCTCGTTGTCAATCGACAGCAGTGGGATCGTCGTCGCCTCCGGTAGCCGGATCGCGTCGGGTCCGCTGCCGGCCCGGCAGCCGGCGACGGCGGTGTCGGTGTTGGCGGCCGTGATCGCGTCGCGCAGCGAGCAGGACGCGCCGCCGCTGCTGCCGCTGTTGGTATCGACGACGATGGCGGTATCGCCGAAGTTGGCTTTAACGGACAGGTCTTCATCGACCACCAGCTGACAGGTAAGCGCGCTTCCCGAGCACGCCCCGCCCCAGCTCACGAACTCCCAGCTCGGCTGCGGCACGGCCGTCAGGGTGACACTGGTTCCGGCAGTCATAGATTGCGAGCAGTCGTTGCCGCAATCGATGCCGGCCGGGCTGCTGGTGATCTTGCCCAGGCCCACGACGCTCGCCGTCAGGTCGACGAGTTCAGGTGAGAAGGTGGCGATCACGTTGGTATCGGCGTTGAGCGTGAGCGTGCAGGTGCCGGTACCGCTACAGCCTCCGCCGCTCCAGCCGCTGAACTCACTGGCGGCGTCCGGCATGGCGGAAAGGACGATCTCGGTTCCCTCGAGGAACTCGCTGTCACAGGTGCTGCCACAAAGTATGCCGCTGGGGGCGCTCGTCACCTGGCCGGCGCCTTCGCCGGCCTTCTGAACGGTGAGCTCGTAGTTCCGCTTGAACTCCGCGGTGACGGTGCGGTTGCTCGACATCGTGACGTCACACGACGTGTCCTGCCCTGTGCAAGCGCCGCTCCAACCGGCGAAGACGGAGCCGCTTTCGGGGATGGCGGTCAGGTTGACGACGGCGCCATCGGCGTAGTTGGCGCTGCAGATGGCGGGGCAGCTTATGCCTGCGGGGTCGCCGACGACCAGTCCGCTGCCCGTTCCGGAATGCAGGACGCTCAACGTGCGCTCGCCGGGCGGCGGCGCGGCGATCTTCGTGAAGGTGGCGACGACCTCGCCGTTCGAGGCCAAGTCGACGACGCAGGTAGAAGACTTTCCCGTGCACGCGCCGCTCCAGCCACCGAACGTCGAGCCGGTAGTAGGGGTGGCGGTTAGCGTGACCGAGCTGCCCTCGACGAACTCCTTGCTGCAGACGCTGCCACAGTCGATGCCGGCGGGGCTGCTGGTGACGACGCCGCTGCCGCTACCGGCCTTGGTCACGCTGACGATGAGGTCGCGCGGCCGTGGCGCCATAGGTGGGTTGTCCTGCTTCGATCTTGCCGACTCCGACGCCCCGTTGAACGCCGTGACCTCATATTCGTACGAAGAGCCAGCGCTTACGCGGTCGTCGGTGAAGCTTGTCTTGTTCGCGGCGGCGACACCGATGACTTCGCTAGGGGTCGCCTCTTCGCCGAGGGCGGCCATCGTGGTGCGGTAGATACGGAAACCGTCTTCGTTGGTGCTGTTGTCGGTCCAGGTGACGATGATCACGCCGGTACCGGACGTCGTCGTCACTCGTGTGGGCGACTGAGGTGCGCTTGGCGTGCCCGGCTGGCCCCCGCAACCCGTGAGAACCAGCATTAGAACAAGCACAGCAAGTAGCGGAGCGAGTTGGCGACGACCGTTCATGGGTTTCCCCTTCCCCATGCAAACAAAGCCCGGCCGAGGCGCGCCCCGTTCATGGAGGCTGCCCCGGTGTTACAAGTGTCCTTTGACCCTAGCCGGCTTCCGCGATGTCGTCAGTGTCGGTTGCCAACCGTCGTGTGATCTGGGAAGCCGGCCGACGCTCGAACGCCACACTCACAGAGCCGCCCCGACATGAGGCGTCACAAGCTCGACCACCCGCGCCGCGCCCCCGCGGGCACGCTCGGCGTCGACCTCGGAATAGAAGTCCGAAGGCGTCAAGTCCTCCGCCCCATAGAAGGCCAGCTCGCGATCTCGGCGGAGCTGCCGGGAGATGCCCGTCAATTCCTCCAGGTGTGGCAGCAGCTCGTCGGGCAGGCGCTGGCGTTCGGCCAGGAGGACCGGGGAGACGTCGTGAACACGCGGCGGTTCGACTCCGTGGGCGCGCAGAAGTGCCTTCAGTGCAAGCTCCACGACCTCTTGTGATTCCCGCACCACGTCCGCCCAGCTTTCGGCTTCGTAAAGGACATCGAGCGCCCGGAGCCTAACGGTGGCGCGGCGTAAATAGTCTTGAGCGAGATCGCGGTTCTGCATCTCAGTCCGCCTTTATCCGGTTCGCCTTTATCCAGTATGGCTGCCCGTGAGCGCTCCGCCTCTCGACATCACCGTCAACGAGCTGGCGACGGATAGTCGCTAGCAAGCGCGAAACTCCCAGGTCTCGTTCGAACAAGACTATCCCGTCGATGGCGACCTCGGCCCACGTGCCACTTAACACGCCCGGGTCAGGGAGATGTACGAAATGAGGTTCGATCGGGTGCCCTTCGAATGACATCGGCTGGGAGTCCCAGCGGCGGTAGAGCTCCCTAGTGAGCGGCGTCCCGTCTGAGACGATCACCAAAATATCGATGTCCGAGGACTTGGTCATCTCTCCGCGAGCCCAAGAGCCGTAACCGACCACACCGACCAACGAGCCGGCGAATAGTTTTGCCGCTCGAGCGACGACGCGTGCCCCCGGGCCAGTTGGATCCCCACCAAGCGTAGCCAGCTTTCGTGCGCAGTAGTCGTTGAGCGACGTGCCCGCGGAACGGGCGGCCTCGCGAAGCGCGGCGTGAAGGCCCGGCTCGAGCCGAAGTAGGAAACGTCCCGACGCCGAGGGTGTGTCGGCCGCAGAGGGCTGAGGAACGGCTGGACCTGACATGGTATCAGTTAACTTATATGGTGATACCATGACTTTTAGTCGCAAGGATTACAGCGTGCGCGACCCCAAACCTCAAACCAAGCTGCCCACCCGACATCCCCCGGCTATTCCCGAGCATATCGACGGCAGTGCGTTCATCAAGCCGCCGACCAGGAGGGCACCCCCTACGCCGAGGTCGAGCGCGACGAACAGGATGATCGCCGGAATCGCGAAGTAAGCAGCGATAATCGCGCCGATGGCAACCATGCCGGCGTTGATCAAGGCGCCTTCGTATAGGCAGCAGCCGACGGCAGCGGCGCTGCCCTTGCCAAGGCAGGACGACACGAGCCGCGTGCCGCCAAGGATGAGTCCGCCCTTCAGCAGGGCCGCCGCCACCGCCTGCTCATGCAGGTACTCGGCTAGCGTGGCGCCGCGGCCGTCGCCGCCGCGGCCCAGGGTCTCGCCGGTCGAGGGATCGACGCGCCACCAGGCCACCAGCTCCGCGTCGGCTGGGGTCTCGGTCGGTACGATCACGGCGTAGCCGCGCTCGAGGTCTTCCGCGATCGCGGCCTTAGACACTTGAGGAAGTTTAAGGTCCTCGCTAACTTGGGTGTCGCCTGGAGGGATTAGCTTCATGACGCCCGCATCCCACGACGCCGCGAGAGCGCTGAACGCGTTGTGGGTCTGCTCGGCAGTCGCAGCTACGGGCATCCCCTCCACCCGTGTCTCCCAGGTCCCGGTGGCGATGGCGCCAGCGATGTCGACGCTCGGCAGGTTACCGGGCTCATGCTCCAGTACCCGCCGGCTGTTGTTCACGACGTCGACGCGCGCCCACTCGCCGCTCCAGGCCCGCTCGACCACCACCAGGCTCGGCTCCGCGCGGTAGCTGACGCGGTCAGCGGCCACGGGCCCGTCGTCGAACGTCGCGTAGAGCCGTAAGTGGTCCATGCCTCGAGACATCGCCTGGTAGTCGGTGGGCACGACGGGCGGGGTGTCTTCGCCGTTCGCCACGATTTCGAGCGAGTCGCGCAGCATCGGCTCGGCGGCCAACGTCACCGCCGCACCGCGATCGGTCACGTACGCCTGCGAGTAGTGGCCGGTGTCTAGCATGAAGGTGAACGTGGTGGCTAGCGCGCGAGCGGCGTCACGGGCGCTCACAGCAGGGTCGAGTTCGACGCCGCCGGCCTCGCGGTCGGCAATGCGGTCGAACACCATGCGCCGATGGACCGTCTCTTCCCCGCCGGGCGCGATCAAGGTGTACTCGATCCACTGCGCGGTAAGCGCCACGAAGTCGTCAGGGTCGCTCTCGCCGGCCAGCGCGCCAGCGGCATCGCCGAACGCGCCACCGACGGTCTGGAAGATCCCGGCCGCGGGGTTAGCGGCGTCGTCCGGTGCTACCGTGTTGCCTTCCAGATCGAACGACATCGCGCCCGCGGCCGTGTTGTCGTTGAGTAACGGGATGAAGAAGGTCGTCTCGTCGAGGATCGCCTCCACGTCCGTATCGACGCCCTCGGCGGCGATGCCGTCGGGCAGGCTGACGTAAGTCATGCCGATGCCGAACATGTTCGCGGCGGGTCGCTTCCAGGCCGCGATCACCGGCTTGACTTCCAGCTCATCACCGCGGCGTTGCTCGAGGAACACCTGGAACCGGAAGCGGTGCTGTAGCTCTTCAGGGATCGAATCGGTCAGATAATCAGTCGCCTCGATGCTGACCGCTTCGCCCTCGTCGAACAGTACGTGGGCTGCGGTCCAATCGGCGCCGCCCAGGCCGTACTCCACCCAGTAATAGTCGCGCGCCTCCTCCACCAAGGCAGGCACGATCGCGCCGGGCGCGAACAGGCCGGCGTCCATGATCGTTGACTCCAGCCGCTTGGCGACCTCGTCGGCGTCTGCTCGCAGTGCCGACATGTCGGCTTGAGCTGACTCGCTGGCCGCCTCCAAGGTAGCGGTGTCGAAGCCCATCATTCTCGCCAACTGGTCGGCCTCCTGCGTCGAGATCGGCGCCCCGTCCCGCGTAGCGGCAGTCGGCTGCATGCTCCTGAGTAACTCTTCGGCCTGCTCGGTGCTCAGGCGCCCTAAGGCGATACGGGTGTCGAAGCCGGCCGCGCCGAGCAGCGTGGCCAACAGGACGGCTTGGTCAAGGGCGTTCCCGGCCCCGCTGACGAGCGTGCCCTGCGCTCCGCGCAACAGCCCGGGGTACTGCTCGAATGCGACTTCCTCGCGCACTAACGCGATTATCGCCTCGGGCTCCTCGAAGGCCAGCTCGAGGGAGAGCTCTTCGACGTCGAACGTTGTGCGGTCAAGGCTCTCGCGCACCGACCGGGAGATCTCGACAACGGCCGCGAGCGCTGCCTGCGGATCGGCGGTGCCAGCCGCCTGCGCGATCGCGAACTGCGGCGCCCCGGGGCTGAGCATCAGCAAGCCGAGGGCTACGACGAAAGTAAGCGCGCGCCTGATTACCGTTCCTCCTTGGCCAGCCGCTCGATGACGAACGTGCCCTCGATCGTCACCGTCTGCTCGGGATCGGGTGCGTCCATCATGGTCTCCTTGAGCCCCATGACGCCGGTGAACGAGCCGGTTACGCGGTAGACGCCAGGCTCGAGCTCCTCGATGCTTTCCACCGTCACCGAGCCTTCGAGCTCGTCGTAGACGTTCTCGGTGAAGCCGCCCTCGGG
Source organism: Trueperaceae bacterium (assembly GCA_035646755.1). GTDB lineage: Bacteria > Deinococcota > Deinococci > Deinococcales > Trueperaceae > DASRWD01. The sequence continues at coordinate 6,058 of DASROV010000496.1, forward strand.
GCTGTAGAAGAGTGAGGCCTCGACCGGCTCACACGGACAGCCGCTGACCTCGGCCGGCAGGGAGAAGTCGAGCAAGATCGCGTCGGGCGTGAAGGCGTAAAGCGACGGCTTGCTCTGCGCGATGAGGGTTACCGAAGGACCGGGGAAGGAATCGTTCCAGTAAGCGTTGCTTACCGTCATGCCCTGCTGCTCACCCTCATGGCTGAGTAGTTCGAAAGTCCGTCCGTCGACTGTGACGGTGGCGGAACCGACCTGAACCAGGTCCTGACCGAAGGCCAAACCGATGCCGGCCAAGAGCGTGAGAACCAGCGCAACCCGCCGGGTGCCCATTACCACCTCGATCGTCGACATAGTGGTGCTCCTCTCAAACAGATCTCTTGCTGTTCTACCTGTCGTCGAGGTTAAGGGGTGGGCGTCAAAGGGGCGTCAATTAGGGCCAACCCTGGTGGGAGGCCGGGTCCCCCGCGTCGTCAGGAACTCACTCCCCAGCCACAGCCGTCAACCCTGCCACGAACTGATCGATGACCAAGGTGTAAAGCACGGCCACCGGAATGCTCGCCAGCAGCGCACCGGCTAGCAGTGGACCCCAGCGGAACACGTCGCCGCGCACCAACTCGGTCGGGACGCCGATGCTCACCGTCTTCTGCGCTGAAGACTGCACGAAGGTAAGCGCGTAGACGAACTCACTGGTTGAGAGGGTGAACGCGAACACCACGACAGTGAGGATGCCAGGCACGGCCAGCGGCAGCACCGCCCTGCGGAAGGCGTTGAAGCGGTTGTAGCCGTCGACCATCGCCTGCTCCTCGATGTCACGCGGTATGCCCTTGAAGAAGCCCATCAGCAACCAAGTGCAGAACGGCACCGTGAAGGTGGGGTAGACGACCACCAGGGCCCAGAGTGTGTTCTGCAGGCCGAGCGCGGCGACGACCTTGGCGAACGGCAGGAACAGCAGCGTCGGCGGGACCAGATAGGTGAGGAAGATGCCGATACCGAGCGCCTCGCCCCAACTGCCTGCGAGCCGAGCCAGGCTGTAGGCGGCGGGCACCGCAAGCAGCAGCGTGATCACGACGACAAGACCGCCCACCATGAACGAGTTGAGCAGCCAGCGCAGGAACAAGGTGTCGCCGAACAAGAGCTGCAGGTGCTCGAGCGTGGGCGGCTGCGAGAACCAGAACGGGTTGGTGGTCGGGTCGAAGAGCTCGTTGTTGCGCTTGAACGCGGTGATGAGCATGACGTAGAACGGCAGCGCTGCGAACACCGTGAACAGCGCGACGCCGAGGTAGAAGCCGACGCGACCGAGCGCCTGGCCCGGGGTGCGGCGGGCGCCGGTCGTCACGTCGTCACCTCGCTGCGGCGCACCAGTCGCAGCAGCAGCGCGCTCATGCCCGCCAGCGCCGGCAGCATGAACAGGGCCACGGCGGCGCCGCGGCCGAGGTTGCCGCCAAGGATGCCGGTGAAGAACGCCATGCTCGGCAGCACCTGCGTGGTGTTGGCGGGTCCGCCGCGGGTGAGGATGAAGATCGAGATCATGTCGCCGAACGTGAACACGAACGTGAACAGGATGGCGATGAGCAAGATAGGTGAGAGCATCGGCAGGGTGATGTCGAAGAGGCGGCGCAGGTAGCCGGCGCGGTCGATGCGGGACTGCTCGATTACGTCGCGAGGGATCGAGTTGAGACCGGCAAGCACGATTACCGTCGCCAACGGCAGCAGCCGCCAGACGTTGACAAGCACCACCGAGACCATGGCCAGCGTCTTGTCGCCCAGCCAATAGAGGTTGGGTAGCGCTCCCAGCGGCGCTCCGGGACTGCCGAGCAGGCCGACCTGCCGCAGCAGCCAGTCGATGGGGCTGAACACCGAGTCGAACATCCACAGCCAGCCGATGAGGCCGAGTGCCACCGGGGCCGTCCAGGGCAGCAGGATGAGGAAGCGCACCAGCCACTTGCCGCGGAACTCGCGCATGAGCAGCTCGGCTTGGATGGTCGCCAGGACGAGTACCGCGATGAGCGTCGAGAAGGTGAACACGAAGCTGTTGCGCAGCGAGGTTTGGAAGGTGTTGTCGCCGAGCAGGCTGGCGAAGTTGCCGAGGCCCACCCAACGCGGGGTAGTGCCGCCGGTCGTGACGTCGTGGAGGCTGTAGTAGATGGCCAGGCCGAACGGCAGCCCCACCAGCAGCACGATGAATAGCACCGCCGGCGCCAGCATGCCGATCGCCAGGAGTGTGTCGTCGCGCTGGGCGTCTGGCTGTCCGCGGCCCGAGCGCGTCGACAAGGCCGGCCGGCTCACGAGGCGACGGCGTCGAGCCGCTTGCCACTGCT
>DASROV010000497.1:0-2170 GCA_035646755.1 Trueperaceae bacterium
CTAGGGGCGGCGTCGGAGCCGCTGCCCCTAGGTCGTGACGTTGGTCTTCGAGGGGGCCGACAGCCACCGCGGCTTTCGAAGCGGTCCCGAAGTGCTCGGCCGAGGCCTCCCGCAGGCGCAGCGCGAAGGGCACCGGATACACCCGTGGACCCGAAGAACCCGCAGCGTCAGCGACGGCGACGACCACCGCGTCGTCGGCGACGGCCCGCCCGCCTCGTCGCTGTAGCGCGAACGCCAGCGTCGACTTGCCCGTCTCCCGCTGCGCGCACAGCGCCACTACCCGTCCGGCGACCGCAACCGCGCTGCCGTGCAGCACCTCCAACCCGTAAGCCTGGAGGGCCAGTGGGACCACGGTGCGGTAGTAGCTGTCGATGATCACGCGCTCGTCGGCGCCGCGCTCGGGCACCACCTCGGCGCTCACGCTTTCGTCACTGCTGCTGATGGGGAAACGGTAACTACCGGCGCCGATGATCCTCAGCCAGTGCCACTCGCCGTGTGACGCGCTGAAGGCGACGTCGCGCCGCTCGCCGTCCTGCCACACATTGGTGCTGGAGTCGCCTGCGCGCAACGTCGGAGGCTCCACGGCGATGAACCTCAGCGGCGCGATGTCCACGGCCGGCATCCCCTCATCCGGTTTCGGGCCGCTCTAGGAGCCGGCCGGCTCGAGGACCTTCTCCTCGAGCAGTTGCGCCACGGTGAGTCTCACGTTGGCCGCGACCTCGGCAAGCGGGACGTCGTACTCCTTGGCCAGGAGACTCGCGGCCTCGGCGTCGCTGTTACCGGCTTGCAACAGCTCCACCAGCCGCGAGGCGGTCTCGTTGAGTTCGAGGATCCGGTCGGTGCCCAGTTGCACCGTTACCATCGAGTCACCGAGGCGCTCGATAACCACGTCGGGCGAGGCGGCGTAACGCTTACCAGGCAGTTCGGTACCGGCGTCGGCGGGTTTTGGGTCATTCATGCGAGCGAGATGCCCTCGTCGAGGTAAACGTCCTGGATGTAGTTAAGTAGCTTCACGCCTTCCTCAAAAGGCCGCTGGAACGCCTTGCGGCCCGAGATGAGCCCACTGCCGCCGCCGCGCTTGTTGACCACGGCGGTGAAGACCGCGTCGGCGAAGTCGTTCTTGCCCGAGGCCCCGCCGGAGTTGATGAGGCCGATGCGCCCCATGTAGGAGTTGGCGACCTGCCATCTGACCATCTCGATCGGGTGGTCGTCGGGCATCAGCTCCTCGTACATGCGCTTGTCGCTGCGGCCGAAGCCGACCGCCGCGAAGCCTTTGTTGATGTCGGGCAGCTTCTGCTTGACGATATCGGCCTGGATGCTCACGCCTAGGTGGTTGGCCTGGCCGGTGAGGTCCGCGGCGGCGTGGTAGTCGACGCCGTCGACCTTGAAGGCGTCGTTGCGCGTGTAGCACCACAGGACCGTGGCCATGCCGAGGTCGTGGGCGTAAGCGAACGCCTCGGCGATCTCTACCAGCTGCCGGTTCGAGTCGGGGTGCCCGAAGTAGATGGTCGCGCCGACCGCCACCGCGCCCATCTCGTTGGCTTCGTCGATGGTGCCGAACAGGACCTGCTCGTAGGCGACCGGGTAGGTGAGCAGCTGGTTGTGGTTGATCTTGACGATGAACGGGATCTTATGCGCGTACTTGCGCGCTACAGCGCCGAGCACGCCGAACGTCGAAGCGACCGCGTTGCAGCCGCCTTCCATGGCGAGCTCGACGATCTTGGCGGGGTCGAAGTAGTCGGGATTGGCGGTGAACGAGGCGCCGGCCGAATGCTCGATGCCCTGGTCGACCGGCAGGATGGAGAGGTAACCGGTGTCGGCCAGCCGGCCGTGCCCGTAGAGCGCCTGCAGGCTGCGAAGCACGCGCGGGTTGCGGTTGCTGTCACCGAAGTTGCGGTCGACGACGTCGGGGCCGGTGACGTGCAGTCGGTCGCGCGAGATGCCCCTGGCCTGGTAGCTCAGGAGCTGCTCGCCGTCCTTGCCTAGCAGTTCGCGGATCTCGCTGTTCATCTTGTACCTCCTGAGGGAGAAGGCGCGGGGCCGTCGGCCCGGTCGAGGCTCGGTCGCCGCCTTAGCTGAGGGCGATGTCGAGCACCAGCATCAGCACTACGCCGAACATGGTACCCAACGTCGCCACGCGTTCGTGACCGCGGGTGTGCGTCTCGGGCAC
>DASROV010000498.1:0-5215 GCA_035646755.1 Trueperaceae bacterium
CTGTGAACGCCAAGACTAGCTAGGCGCTTCACGGCGTCGGCGGCGTCGGCTCTGGGCTCGTCGCGGATCGCGAGCAGGCCCAATGGGGTGCTGCCCTCCAACAGCACGACCACGGTCTTGCCCTGCCGTTCGAGCGCCGCGATTCGCTCCTCGACCTCAGAAGGGAGGGGTGCACGCTCGGCTGCGTACCTGGGTGAGCCGACGGCGTAGGCGCGGCCGTCGACGGTGGCGGTCACGGCCTGCCCCGCCACTGCTCGTGCGTCCTGCGCGAGTGGGAGGTCGAGGTCCTGTGCGCGCCCGAGGATGGCCCTGGCGAGCGGGTGTGCCGATCCGGTCTCGATCGCGGCGGCGAGCCTGAGTACCTCGGCCTCACTGGCTGCCAGGGGTACGACGTCGGTGACGCGCGGCCGGTTCTCGGTGAGGGTGCCGGTCTTGTCGAACGCGACGGTTTTGACGTCGCCGATGCTCTCGAGCACGGCGCCGCCCTTGATGAGCAGCCCGCGGCGCGCCCCGGCGCTGATGCCGGACGTGACCGCCGCCGGGACGGAGAGGACCAGGGCACAGGGGCAGGCAATGAGCAGCAGCGCCAGCGCGCGGTAGATCCACGCCTCCCACGAGGCGCCGAAGAGCAGCGGTGGCACTACCGCCACCAGCGTGGCGACGAGCATGGCGGCGGGGGTGTAGACGCGGCTGAAGCGGTCGATGAAGCGAGCCACCGGCGCCTTGCTGCTTTCGGCCTCCTCGACGAGGTGGATCATGCGGGCGATGGTGCTGTCACTAGCGGGCTTGTCAACCCGCACGGTGAGCACCGCGTCTGTGCTGATGCTGCCGGCGAACAGGCTGTCGCCGTCGCTCTTATAGGCCGGCATGCTCTCGCCCGTGACGGGGGACTCGTCCACGCCGGCGTTCCCCTCGAGGATGGTGCCGTCGGCGGGTACGCGCCCGCCGGGCTGCACCCGCACCAGGTCGCCGGGGCGCAGCGCCGCGACGGGCACCTCGCGCGCCTTCCCGCCCTCAAGCAGCAACGCGACCTTGGGCGCGAGCGCCGCCAGCGCCCGGATGCCCGCGCGGGCGCGGCCCGTGGCGACGTTCTCAAGCAGCTCGCCGACCGCGAAGAGGAACACCACGATCGCGCCCTCGGCCGCCTCGCCGATGGCGACAGCACCCAGCGCCGCCACGGAGATGAGCGTGTTGATGGTGAACGGCTGACCTAGGCGCGTGCTCGCCCACGCCTTCCGCGCCAGCGGCGCCACGCCTATGAGCGTCGCGGCAGTAAAGCCCCAGGGCGCTAGGGGCGGGAACACGAATGCGAGGAGCGCGGTCACCGCCAAGAGCGCGAAGGTGGCGATGACGGACCTACCCTTGGAGGTGCGGTACCAAGCCGCCGACGGTGACGGAGAGCTCGCCTGCGCTTCAACCTCCGACAGCGAGAGCTCGGCATTGACCTTCGGGGGGTAGCCGAGGTTTGTCAGGTTCCGCTCCACGGCCGCCCGGGAGACCAGCGCCTCATCGAGTGTCAGGCGCAGCTTCTGCGTCGTGAAGTTCACCCGCACGTCGCTAACGCCGTTCACGTGCCCAAGCGCGCCCTCGACCGTCCGGGCGCAATCAGCGCAGTCCATGTTCTCGACGACGAACTCGTGTGCGGTGGTCCCTTGGGCTGGTGAGCGGGAGAAGGCCATGCCCACAATCGTAGCGCACACCTGCACACTCATACAGATGTTGATTGGCGAGACCGCCTCTAGAATCTAATGGGAGCGCTAAAGCGACAGCCTTCAATCAACGAGGGGCCGCCTGGCTTCAGCGAGTGCCGCAGGTACGCATCCAACGAGGGCTCCAGCTTGCCGAGAGGCGTGGCTGTGCGAGCGTTCTTACAAAGCCTTGGAGGAAGGACGTGAGTACGTCAGCGAGATTTGGTCCACTCTTAGGGCGGGTTGGGCTTTCTGCAATCAGTGGAGGATGGGCCCTGGTAGCTGGGACATTTGGGCGGCTTTGTCAGCAGGTATGATGAACAGATAGCGAGGGGCCTCTGACTGTACGCACCAGTCCGGCGACCGCCGCTTCGTCAGCCTCCTGACAGCTGCAGCTATGGACACGAACTGGCGACCGGTCCCACGCCGACTCTGGCAGGCTGCGATAGCCCTGGACGTAAGGCTGTCCTCATCGAACTGCCCTATCCTCGCTGAACGACTGGGCGGCACGAATCGTGAACCCACTTGCCTTGCCGCCCACCTATCGAGGAGGCGACCATGTTCCGAGCAAGCGAGATGCTGAGCGCCCACCCCCGTCAACCGCAGATGGACGCGGCGGCGCTCGCCAGGTGCATCGAAGAGTGCTTCTCCTGTGCGCAGACTTGCACGTCATGCGCGGACGCATGCCTCGGTGAGCCGAGCGTTCAGGAGCTGATCCGGTGCATCCGCCAGAACGAGGACTGCAAGACGGCGTGCCTGGCGACGGGGGAGATGCTCTCTCGCCAGACCGAGGCGGATTGGGCCGTGTTGCGCGCTCAACTCGAGGCCTGCCGGCAGGCGTGCGCCGTGTGCGGCGCCGAATGCAAGAAGCACGCGGGTCACATGGAGCACTGCCGCGTGTGCGCGGACGCCTGCCGCTCCTGCGAGCAGGCTTGCCAAGAGCTGCTCTCGGCTGTGCCTGCTTAAGCGGTCGATCGCCGCCGAGCGTTAGCGGTGAAGCACGGATGGGGTCGAGACGGGTGCGAGCACGGCCGTGATCTCCCGGTTGGTCCACTCGGGCCGACGGCCGGCATGTTGAGTCCGCCTTGGCGGATGATGCTGGCGATCTGGCTGTCCGGGTGGCGCCAAGCGTGCATGCTGCCGTCGAGAGCCGGAACGTCGGCTCGGGCGTCACCGGGGCCATCGGCGTCGTGGCAGGTCGCACAGTTAACCCTATAGTACTGCTCGCCCTCGGCGATCTGCTCTGACGTGTAGTTGGGGAAGTGACTGGAGCTGAGCTTCCGCTTCCACCTACGAACCGGGAGTAGATGGCGAGCGCGGCGACGACCCCGAGTCCGAGGAGCAGGGCGAGGACGTAATAGCGCCGCGAGCGGCGATACTTAAGCTTGCGGGATAATAGAAGCTACCTCGTTCGATTTCAGAGCAAGGTGGGTGCCGTGGGCGGCGCGTTCGCGGACCAGGCGACAGTGGGATGGACGGCGGTCGTTCTCTGGAATCCTGAGGCGGGGCGGCGGCCTTCGCTGGTTCGCCGCCCCGCCTTGTCTCTTACTCGGCGGCCTGTTCGAGCCAGGTCTGGTACTGGTGGACCTCTTCGGCCTGCGCGACGACGATGTCCCGCGCCATGTCGCGTAGCTCTTGGTGCTCGGCGCGCTCGAGCGCGACCTGCGCCATGTCGATGGCGCCCTGGTGATGCCGGATCATCTCGGCTAGGAACGCCAGGTCGGGGTCAGAGCCTCGCCCCATGGCGTCCACCATGCCGCTCATGTCGGCGTTCATCATGCCCGCCCAAGTAGCGTCGACATCAGAGTCGTACCACTCGCGCAGCCAGGCCGCCATCTGTTCGATCTCGGGGTCTTGAGCGTCCTTGATCGACTGCGCGGCGGCGAGGACGTCCGGGTCGTCACCGCGCTCCAACACCCAGTCGGCCATATCGATGGCGCCTTGGTGGTGCGCGGTCATCATCGACATGAACGCCACCTCGAACTCCTCGCCGGAGAGGCTCTCGAGGCCCGGCATGGATGAGTCGCTCCCATGGTTCATGGCGCCCATCTGGGTGGCGGGCGCGCCGTGCATGTGCGCCATCATCTCGCGCATGTGGCGCATCATCCCCCCGTGCATGTCGCGCGTCATCCCAGCGCCACCCATCATCCCGGCGTCACTCGGCATCGCGCCGGCGGTCACGCCGCCCTGGTCTATCGGGGGGCCTGAAGCGCCGCCGGGCGGATGGTGGGCGCTTTCGGCAACAGCGGCCGCAGCTAGGGTAGCGGCAAGCAGCACAGCGGGGATCCTCCAATTAGAGTGCATGGTGTTCCTCCTGGTTCAGGAGCATGTTAGCTCCCGCGGGTGAACCGCCGATAACGCTCTTGTAAGGTTCCGGTAAAGCTACGGTGGAGCGCGAGGAGCCCTCGCTGCCGGGTGCCTAGAGGCCTACGGTCGCGTGGGGAGCGAGAACCAGAACTTGCTGCCCTTCCCGGGGCGACTATTGACGCCGATCTCGCCGCCTTGGCGCTCGACGAGCTGCTTCGCAAGCGGCGTTTCCAGGCTGCGCCCAGGATTGTCGGCGTGCATGCAGCCCGCGGACAGCGGCGTTTCGCTCGTGGCGACGAGCGGTCGATAAGCTGGTTGACGACATGAGGAAATCGTGAGTCACGAGCAGCCCTGGTTCCTGCAGAACAGCGGCCTCATGAAGCGGATCCAGCCTGAGGACCGCGAGGTGTTCCATGCGATCTGCATCAAGCACTTCTTTGGGCGAGGCGACATCATCTTCCGGCTGGGCGATTCCGCGATCAGCCTGCACCTCATCGCGAGCGGCAGAGTCACGTTGGTGCCCCCACCGCGAACGGTCAGGAACGCATCCTCGCCATCTGCGGGCGCGACGACTTCGTGGGCGAGGCGTTCCTGCGCGACGCCGGCCACTACCGCTCCGGCGCGATCGCGATGAGCGACGTGACGACCTGCCCCATCAGTCGCGACGAGTACAGCCGGCTGGCGATGGAGGCATCCGGCTTCGCCCTCACGTTCACCGAGGTGCTCACGAGCCCCTTGTTCCACTGTCGGCCAAGTTACGCGTTCGACAACCCAGGAGTAGTCTTCGAACACTCGCGAGCCGGTTCGATCATGCTTGACGGAGTCCGGTCAGGGTGACAGTAACGAGACGTCGAACGCCGTCTCTCGAGGGCATGTGACTGGCAGCCGTGAGGGAGTGCAGGCAGTAGTTGGCAAGCTCATCGGGTGCCACGTCGTTGCGTACCACCCCACTCTCTACTGCCTCGCTTAACAGCTTTCGGATGAAGTCGTGTAGCCGCTGCTGAGCATGCATCACGTGCTCTTGGTGGTGAAGGTGGGACACGAGTTCGCCGACAGGGTGTTCGTGGGCGATGAGCGCGAAGGCCTCGAGCACTTTCTCTAGGCGCTCGTCGACCGCATCAGTCCCGTCCCGGATCTCCGTCAGCCGGTCGAGGTGGTTACTGACCTGGCGTTCGTGCCAGGCAAGGAGGAGCGCTTCTGCATCCGCGAAGTATTTGTAG
>DASROV010000499.1:0-6658 GCA_035646755.1 Trueperaceae bacterium
CCGTCACGCCGAGCGAGGCTACCAGCAACGGGTGCCACCCCCTGGCGTCCACCGCGCTGCAAGCCGTCTCGCTGTTCACCTCGACGCGCGCGTCGAGCAGGTTCTCATCGATGGTCAACGAGACCGCGTCGCCGGTCCCGGCGCTTGAGAAGATCTGCGCGCGTGAGCCGCGCACGCTCAAGTGCAGTCCTGCCTCGGCGAGGAGCCGGCACACCAGGTCGAGGTCGGATTGCTGGAACTGCAGCACGTGCTCGCGCAGGGGTCCGGAATCGAACGCCTCGACCTCGAGACCGAGCGGCTCGAGGAGCTCGCGAGCGATGTCGACCGCGTCCATCTGCGCGAAAGTCCTCACGTGATGGCGCAGGCGCAGGCGGTGCAGCGCGTCGTACGCCCTCAGGCGAACGGTTCGCTCGCCGCCGGCGGCGTGCTGGTACTCGCGGGCCGTCACCTCGCCGCGGAACAACTCGGTGGCCTGACCCGACACGTGCACCTCCAACGGCGTGCCGGTTTTGACCTCAGCCGCGACAGTAAGCGGCCCCGGCGGGTCAGAGAAGACAAGCTCGCACAGCGTCGGTTGCGACAGTCGTTGCATGACGTTTACCGCGGTGAGCGAACGCAAGTCCGCGGCCGGGACGAGCATGCCGCCCAGCTTCAGGTCGACTGTTGGCATGGTGGCGATCATCACGGCCCCGTGCGTGGCGGTATCCGGATCGGCCGGCTCGGGTCGACATCGTGTGGGTCATCGAGGTCGTTGAAGGCGGCGATCTCGCGCCATCTCGACGGGTCGCCGAAGAGGGCGCCCGCCAACAGATCGAGTCGGCCAAGTCCGTCCTCGGCGGCCACGACCGCGATTACCTCACCATCCTCGGTCGTGCCTTCGGTCTCGGGCAGCAGCGGGGTGGGACCAACGGTCGGCGCGGCGGGGTACGCCGCGTCCACCCGGCGCAGCAGCAGGCGCAGCCACGACCGCTGCGGAACCCCGGCGGCGGTGAAACGCTGCAGCCTCTCGGCGGCGGCGGCGACGAGCACGGGCACGTTCCAGGCCTTGCCCCAGATGAAGCGGGCGACCGTCGGCCCACGGCTGCCGTCAGCATGCTGCGCGTTCTCGCACAGCTGCCAAATCGGTCCCGTCATGTCCCTGACGTCGTTCGAACGCGTGTCCGGGTCGGCAAGATCGACGTCGAACAACAGCTCGACGTCGAACTCCGTGGTGCCGCCGCCGGTGGCGAGAACGGTGTCGTCACGACCGCCGGCCGCCGATACCGAGCCGGCCAAGAAGCCGGCTCCGCGCCGCCGTGAAACCAGACCCGCCTGACGGCGGACCACCAGGTCCTCGGGGTTGAGCAGGCAGCCGATGCGCCGCCCCGTCGATTCGATGAGGAACGCTACGCGCTCCATGGGTCTCCTCGTTGCTCACGGGCCAGCCGCTCGCGGTGGCGGCGTTCATCGAGTATGTGCAGTAGCTCGGCATCGGCTGCAGGCTCTGTTTTCGGTTGCGGAGCAGGCGGCCACGGTGCAGGCCGTTGTCGGTGACTGTCGTGGTGGCCGGTTTCGGCGCTGCTGTAAACGGGGTCGGCTGCGGCAGCGAGCTCGCGAGCGGTGATGCCGCGAAAGTTGGTGCTCGACGTGGCGCCCGAGTCTGGTCGGTAGTCATTCGGCGTTGCCGGCCAGGGCGGTTCGGGGCGTGATCTGCCGCTTGAGGCAGTCCGTGAAGCGCTGCCAGAGCGTTGAGCAGAGCCGTCGTGTGATCCGATCTCGTGTGACCTGATGTCGTGTGACCTGATGTCGTGTGGCCTGATGTCGTGTGGCCCGATGTCGTGTGGCCCGATGTAGCTGGCGCCGTGCGGAGCTTTCCGCGCGGCTGGGTCCGGGCCGGCGGCCCGCTCAGCAAAAGGTGCGGCAGCCGGTGCGGCAGCAGGTGCGGCAACCGGTTCAGCAGCAGGTGCGGCAGCCGGTCCAGCAGAAGGTGCAGCAGCAGGTGAGGCAGAAGGTTCGGCGGCAGAAGGCGCGGCGGACCGAGCAGTAGCCGATGCACCCGGTGATACAGCCGGCGGTTCCTCAGACGGCGCGCTAGCCGGTTCACGCCACGGACCCGAGAGCCCGTCGCTACCCGGGTGACCGTCTAGTCTGGCCCCCGTGACCGGCGCGAACCGCACGGGGGCTGGCGTCCGCGGTTGCCGGCTACCGCGCGGCCAGGAATCCGGCGCCTCGCCACGGCCGACACTCGGTGTGAGGCGCGCGGGACCGTCGCCGAGGATCGGCTGTGACCCTGGGCCCGCTCGAGGGCCCGGCCCCGGTTCGGCGGCGTCGCCCATGGTTGAGCGCACCCCTGAGTCAATGCCTGAGCGCACGCCCGGGCGCCCGGCCGGATGTTCGAAGTGCTCCCACGCGCCGACTCCATGCCTGCGTACGTACTCCAGCCACGCCGCTGCGGACGGCGCCAAGTCGCCCTGCTCCTTGGCACCGTCCACAGCGCCTGACAACGGCGCCCGGCCGGTCAGCAAGTCGTCCTCGCCGTCTCCGGGCGCCTCGACCGCGTCACGGGCCAAGGTCGCCGCGACACTATCGAGCCTGCGCGCGACGGCGCCGGCGAGTTCGGCCATCAGGATTCTTAGTCGGGTATAGATTCTGTCGGCCATTGCCGCTCAGGCCCGGTTCATCTCGTCGCACACCAACCGCATCTGTTCGATGGCGACCTCCTGGGAGAGTGCCCGCAACGGCGCGCCGCGCCATTCGGCCGGCCAGGCGTTGAGTAGGTTCCAGCGAATCGCTTCGGTGGCCCCGTCGCTGGCCAGCATCACTACTGACACGTTCTTGCGCTGGACCACCCCTTGCGCCACCGAGCGCAGCCAGTTCCACAGGTCGAGCGAATCGGTGAGGCCGTAACGCAGCACCACGTCGCTGTACTCGACGCGGCCGGGGATGCGCCTCACGGCCTGGTAGTTGCCGGCTTCGCGGTAATCGATGGCCTCGATCCGCATGCCGAGGCCGGTGCATTCGGTGAAGTGGCCCTCGGCGACGCCGTCGATGAGCAACAGGAAGTTGAAGGCGCCGTAGGGGTCCATGCCGCTAGCCATCAGCTACCTCCTCGGTTGCTTGTTGGGGTGCTCGCGGTCTTCTGGCCGATGCGGAAGATCACGAACTCGGCCGGCCTCACGGGCGCGATGCCGATCTCGGTGACGACGCGCCCGGCGTCGCGCACCGGCGGCGGGTTGGTCTCCTCGTCGCACTTGACGAAGAAGGCGTCCTCCGGCTTCTGGCCGATCAGCGCGCCGTCCCTCCACAGCAGCGTGAGGAACGCCGAGCAGTCGCGTTCGATGGACTTCCACAAGGTGTAGTCGTTCGGTTCGAACACTACCCACCTGGTGTCGTTGGCGATCGACTCCTTGATCATGTTCACCAGCCGCCTCACGCTCAGGTAGCGATACTCGCTGCTCTCGGCCGCCAAGGTGCGAGCGCCCCACACCAGGATCCCCTCGCGCGTGAAGTAGCGGATGCAGTTGACGCCTCGACTGTTGAGCTCCTCCTGCTCGGCGCGGCCGATAAGCCGCACCAGTCCGAGGGCGCCACGGACGGGCTCGTTGGCCGGCGCCTTGTGTACGCCTCGGGTGGCGTCGGTGCGCGACCAGATGCCGGCCAAGTGCCCGGAGGGCGGGACGTTGACCAGGTTCCTGGCGCCGCCGCGCGGAGCCAGCGGGTCGGCGATGCGGAGCCACGGGAAGTACAGGGCGAGGAAGCTGGAATCGGGTGGTCGCACGCCTGGCACCTCGCCGCTATCCGACGTTTCGCCTTCGCCGGCCGCCGCACGGCCGCGGCGCGGCGCGGCGTCCTCGATGCCGACGGTGACGAGCGACCGCAAGTGCTCCACCCCTTCGGGTGGGTCGACGATGGCCACCCTGTCACCCAGGGTCTCGCAATGAGCCCGCAGGGCTTCGTAGGCCGCGGTGCCAATGTACCCGGGAGCGGCCACGATGGCGATGTCATCGATCTTCGCCATCACGTCGAGCGCGTCGCTGATGCCGTCTTCGCCGCCGATGGCGACCACGTAGCAGCGCCGGCCGCCGTTGAGGAAGAAGCCGTTTACCGCGTGCGAAAGGTGCGTGCTTACTACGTCGGGAGGAACGTCGTCGGCGTCGTCGGCCACGAAGTACTGCACGAAGTTCGACCAGTTGGTGATCTCGATGGCCTCGCCGCGCGGAGCGTCGGCCTTGGGCGCGACGCCGACGAAGCCGGTAGTGCTGGTGCCGACGGCCATTATCGGCCGGGTGCCACCCTGGACCTCCTCGACGAAGACTCCAGGTGCTCTGTAGGTCGTTGCCACTTTCGTCCTCCCTCTCGTTTAACGCCCAGCGCCGCCGGCGTCCATCAGTCCTGGTACCGGTAGTCGAGCAGCAGGACGAAATCCTCGAAATCGAGAGGCACGCCAGTTGCCTCTCGCCCCTCGCTGGTGAGGGCGCACCTGCGGCCCTTGGCCACGAACCACAACCGTGGAGGCTCCGCTTTGGCAAGGTGACGAAGCAGGAACCGGCCATCGTTGCCGGTCACGACACGCCGGCTCGAGCCGGCGGCCTCGACGACGACGCCGGGCACCGACGTACCTTTCTGCATGGTCACACGACCGGAGATCGTCTGGAGGAGCGCGTCTGCTACCTCGAGCTGATGCTCGACCAGCGGCGCAGGAGCGGCTTCGCGAGGACGCACTAGCTCGACGCCTAGGACGAAGCCGGCCCTCGGCGGTACGCCTAGCTCTCGCCAAGTTCCGGGAGGTACGAGCGGATCGAACTCAAGGCCGTCGTCCGCAAGGACGGCGAAGGCCAGTGACCCGAGCTGTCGATGCGCTTTCGCTGGCGGCTGTGACCACGCGCTCACCAGGTAGCGAAGCATTATCTTCAGCGGCGCCGGAGTCGCGCCTCTGGCGGCCTGTCGCGGCCTGATCTCGAGCAGATGAAGGCTTACAGCGTCGTGATCTTCAGGGGTCGGCGCGCCGACGGTCACCTCCGCGCCGTCGAGGACTCCCGATGCCCACGACACCAAGAAGTCATCGACCTGATCTATATGCGCTAGTCCCCGCTCGGCGATCAAGGTTCCTCCCAAACCTGGCTGCTTGACGCTCGATGTAGGGGATCAACGTGAAAGGCGAGGGGTGCATTATAGGCACAGTCCCAGAAGGTGTTCAGTGCGGCCAGGCAGGTGGACCAAGCGGGCCCGCCTCAGGGAAGCAGGAACAGCGACGCGAATACGACGCCACCGACAATGACCACGACCAAGCCGCCGCCCACGAAGGCCCTGACGCTGGACGACCAACCGAGGAAGGCTTCGGCGACGATGAGTAGCGCGACCAAGCTGATCGCCACACCAAGAATCAGAGCCGAGCTTCGAACGAGCCAGTTGATGGCTTGAAGCTAGCACCTTGCCGCTGTCACAGCGCCAGGTCGTAAGTCACCCACGCCGTCGCTTGGGCCGCCTTGTCGTAGAGGCCCCTAGCGGGCTGGTTGTCGCTGGCCGTGATCCAGCGGATGACCGTCCAGCCACGGCGCCGGCCCTCCCCCGCAATAGCTTCTAGTAAGGCCTGACCAGCACCGCTGTCGCGCTTGGCTGGCGCCACGAACAGGTCGTCAAGGTAGCCGCCACGCGACGCCGCCAGTGGCCTGGCGAACTCACGGAAGTGCGCGAGGCCGACGAGTTCCCCGCCTTGGCCGAGGGCCAAGAAGCACTCGAGTTCCTCGTGGTCATCACGAATCCAGCGCCATACGACGTCGCGCATGGCCGGCGTCTGCTCGACCTGGTAGAAGTCGACGTAACCTGCATAGAGTTCGTTCCAGGCTGCCAGGTGGGAATCGTCTGGCCGCGTAACGTTGATCGCCATCGTGTCACCTCTCGCAGAAGTGTAGGGTCCGGCGAGCTGGTGCGGGACTGGCGGCATGAGGCGAGTCGGCTTGACTGCAGCCCGCGATGCGGGGTTTCCGCCAAGTGTGTTACGCGGTCACAACGGGCGAACTGGGGCGCTCACTCGTCTAGACTCTGCCCATGAAGCTCGGGGTCCGCTTGCTCGGCACGCCGAGCATTCGGCATGGGAACGAGTGGCGTGACCTTCCTCTCGACAAACGTCTTGCACTGCTCACGCACCTGGCTTGCGCCGAAGGCTGGGTCAGCCGCGAGCGGCTGGCGTATCTGTTCTGGCCCGACACCGGTACCGCCCAAGCACGGATCAACCTTCGCCAACTGTTGGCGCGCACCAAGTCGTTACCGTTCGAACTCGCGCTTGCCGTCGATGACAAGCGCCTCCGCTGGCCGGTAGACAGTGACGTGAAAGCGTTCCGGCAGGCCACGTCGGACTCCGCTTGGGACACGGCACTGGAACACTACCGAGGCGAACTGGTTGCCGGCCTCATCGTTGACGAAACCAGCGAGTTCTCGCACTGGCTCGAATTCGAGCGTTCGCAACTGCGAGAGGCTCATCGCCAGGCGTCGCTGCAACAGGCGGGCGTCGCCCTCGCGGCAGGGCGTCCCGAAGAGGCCGCGGGCCTGTACGAGCGCCTGCTGTTGGAAGATCCGCTTGATGAGACGGTGATGCAGTCGCTGCTACGGCTGTTGGTGAAACTTGGCGCCGTCGAAGAGGCCAGGCGGCGGCTGCAGCGATTCGCCGCACGACTGCAGG
>DASROV010000500.1:0-2205 GCA_035646755.1 Trueperaceae bacterium
CTGCTTCTCACCGTCCTCACGCAGATGCTGGCGTTCGTGTCGGCCCCGGTCGCGAGCCAGCAGGTCGCGCGCTAGCGCGTCCTTCTCGAGGTCAACGTCGAGGTTGACGCCCCTCGTCACGCCGAGGTCGTGGGCGCCCACGACCAGCGCCACCGCCCCAGCGCCCGTTACTGCGACGATGCCGTCGGCAGCCGCCGCCACTGTCGCTTCCAAATCGGGTGCGGCGGCGAAGTTGGCCGTTACGCCCTGGATCCGGCCGAGCAGCTCGTGGCTGCGCTGCAGCTCCCGGTAGAGCGTGGCCAGCTCCTCTTGGGCACGCTCCTTCAAGCGCGCTTCGTCGGCGATCCAGTTGAGCGTGATGAACGTCGCGGCCGGTCCCAGGATGGCGTAGAAGAGCAGCTGGGCCCAGAACTTGTAGCTAGGGGGTCCAAGCGGCACGATCAGCAGCTGGTGAACGAGCACGACGCCGACGATGGTGAGCGGCAGCCACAGCCGTGCCAGCCGGACCTGGTGATAGAGGCTGCGAGCCCCCTCGCTCGTCATGTGCGGCGTGCGCTGACGTCGCCGTCGAGCCGCGGTGGGAAGGAGCGAGTGGAACGGATCATGCCTCGATTGTAAAGTTAGACTCCCTCCATGACTTCTGCGGCGGCCCAGCTCAGCGAACAACCGATGGTCGCGCTGGAGCTGTATGGCGTGCGTATCACGCTGCTCGGCACGGCGCACGTGTCGCGGTCGAGCGCGCAGACCGTCACTGAGCTGATCGCCAGCGGGCGCTTCGACAGCGTCGCGATCGAACTCGACGCCGGGCGCCTGGCGGCCATAACCGACGCGGACGCCTACGCCAAGACCGACCTCATGCAGGTCCTGCGCTCAGGAAGGGCGGGGGTGTTGGCCGTCAACCTCGCGCTCGGCGCCTTCCAGCAACGGCTCGCCGACCAGTTCGGCATCGAGCCAGGAGCCGAGATGCGCGCCGCCGTGGTCGGCGCCAGGGAGCAGGGCGTGCCGTTGCTGCTCATCGATCGCGACATCGGCGTGACGCTTAGGCGGCTCTACGCCAGCGTCGGTTGGTGGCAGCGCCTCGTCCTAGTCTCCGGCCTGCTCGCATCGACGTTCACCAACGAGAAGATCGACGAGGAGGAGATCGAGAAGCTCAAGGAGGGTGACATCCTCGAGGCGACCTTCACGGAGTTCGCCGAGCGCTCCGAGCGCCTCTACCGCCCGTTGATAAGCGAGCGCGACGAGTACATGTCGCTCAAACTCCAGCAGCACGCGCGGACCGCTCCGGACTCACACCACGTGCTGGCGATCGTCGGCGCCGGACACCTCAAGGGCCTCAAGGCCTCACTGCTGGCCGCCGGCGCCCACGAGCCCAAGGCCGACGAAGCCGATGCGGGCGGGGCCGAGAAGTTGCGGGTCGGGGAGAACACTGTAACTGGCACGGCCGCAGCGGTCACTACAGGCAGGGACGAACGTCAGGCGCTGCGCGCCGAGCTGGCCACCCTCGAACAGACGCCGCCGCCGAGCCGCTGGACCAAGGTGATCCCATGGCTGATCCTCATCCTGGTGCTCGCCGGTTTCGGCATAGGGTTCCTGCGCAGTCCGGAACAGGGTTGGCAGCTGCTCACCGATTGGACGCTTATCACCGCCGGGCTCGCCGGTCTCGGCACGCTTATCGCTCTCGCCCACCCGCTCACGATCCTTGCGACCATGGTCGCGGCGCCGTTCACCACGCTCAACCCCGTCCTTGGCGCGGGCTTCGTGGCGGCCGGTGTAGAGCTATGGGTGCGCAAGCCGAACGTCGGCGACTTCGAACGCCTTCGCAAGGACGTGACAAGCTGGCGCGGCTGGTGGACCAACCGCGCCGCCAGGGTGCTGCTGGTGTTCGTGCTCGCCACAATCGGCGCGTCGAGCGGCACGTTCTTGGCCGGCGCCAGGATCTTCGGTCGCCTGTTCGGCTGACCTCGCAGTTCTCTTACTCCACCGGAGGCGCGCCGTCGAGCGCCCACTGGGCATAAGCGTCCACGAACACGAAGCGCGCGTTACGCGAATCGCTGGCTAGCATGTACTCGATGAAGTCGATGACGTCTCTCGCCGTGCTTGTGGTGAAGAGCTCGCCGCCCCCGACCAACTTACTGCCGTCATGCTCGACGAGTTGGCGGCGTCGGCCACGGCTGCCGAGGAGGCGCTGCCGGTGGTGGAGCAAGG
>DASROV010000501.1:2500-9747 GCA_035646755.1 Trueperaceae bacterium
GTGTTCATCGTGGTCGAAGGCCCCGAGGGCGCGGGCAAATCAACCCAGATCGGACGGCTTGAGCAGCGCCTGCGCGCGGCCGGCCGAGACCCGCTGGTCACGCGTGAGCCTGGCGGCACGAGCGCCGGCGACGCGATAAGGGGGGTAGTGCTCGACCCGGCGCAGGAGATCTCACCGTTGGCGGAGTTCCTGCTATACAGCGCCAGCCGTGCGCAGTTGGTCGAGGAGGTGATCGCGCCGGCGCTCACCAACGGACGCGACGTCGTCTGCGACCGCTACACCAGCGCCAGCGTGGCGTATCAGGGTCACGGCCGCGGCCTCGACCTCGACCTCATCGAGGACCTCAACCGCCGCGTCACCCACGGCCTCACGCCCGACCTGACGGTGCTGCTCGACATCGACCCTGCCGCCGGGCTGTCGCGGGCCGCCCTGCGCTCCTCCCATGACCGACTCGAGGCCGCCGGACTGGACTTCCACCAACGGGTGCGGGAGGGCTTCCTCGCGCAGGCCCGCAGTCGGACTGGCTGGCTCGTCATCGACGCTGCCGCTCCCGTCGACCAGGTGGCCGCTGAGATATGGCGGGGCGTCGAGAAGACCATCGAAGGACTGGCCCCCCGGATC
The DNA here is from genome assembly GCA_035646755.1 of Trueperaceae bacterium. Taxonomy (GTDB): domain Bacteria; phylum Deinococcota; class Deinococci; order Deinococcales; family Trueperaceae; genus DASRWD01. Next base: position 3,122 of record DASROV010000501.1, read on the forward strand.
GCGAGCGGCGCCTGATGCGCTTCGCCACCGGGCCGAGCGTTCCGCTGCTGGCGACCATGTTCCTCGCCGCACTGTCGCTGAGCGCTTGTGGGCCGGCGCGCTCACAAGCGCTCACCGTCGAGGTAATCCGCGAGCTGCCACACGACCCGGGCGCCTTCACGCAAGGGCTGCTGCTTCACGAAGGGCTGTTGTACGAGAGCACTGGCCTCGTCGGTCGCTCGAGCCTGAGGTCGGTGGTCCCCGAGACCGGTGAGGTTCTCAGGCAACGCGACATCCCGGCGCCGTACTTCGCCGAGGGCCTCGCCCTTGTCGGTGACGAGCTCTTGCAGTTGACCTACCGGGCCGGCAAACTCTTCCGCTGGGACCGCGCCACGTTCGAGCCGCTCGGCGAGAGCGCGTACGACGGCGAAGGCTGGGGGCTGTGCTACGACGGCGAGGCGCTGTGGATGAGCGACGGCTCCGCCGAGCTCACGCGCCGCGACGCGCAGACCTTCGCGGTGATTAGCGAGGTGACGGTCACGCGCGACGGCGAGCGGGTGGTGCGGCTAAATGAGCTGGCGTGCGTTGGCGGTGACGTCTACGCCAACGTATGGCTAACTGACGAGATCGTGAAGATCGACGCCGACGACGGGCTCGTCACTGCGACCATCGACGCGTCGCCGTTGCGCGGGCTGCTGCCCGACGGCCTGGTCGGTGACGCCGTGCTCAACGGCATCGCCTACGACGAGGAGCGCGATCTGTTCTTGGTCACCGGCAAGCTGTGGCCGAGGCTTTTCGAGGTTCGTTTCGTGCCCGTCGAGGACGCTGACTAGACCTGGCCTTAGAGCTGGCCCCGAGAGCTGGCCCCGAGAGCACTCTCATGCCGACGGCCCGGCCGTAGCCGGGCCGAGAGCCTAGCCGGCGCTGGCCGCTGGCGCGGGGCCGCTCTTCTTGTCGTTGGCGGCGGTGGACGTGTTGGGCGTCGAATCGGAAGCGCCGCCGCTGCCGGCCGTGGCAGGCTCACCGTTTGACGATGGGCTCGAGGTGCCGCTGCCGGCCTCGCTCGTGGCCGCGCTGGTTGTCTCGCCGGCCTTGGCTCGATCGGCGCTGGCGCTCGAAGCGGCGCTCGAACCGGAGCGGCTGTCGTTGACGTAGAAGCCAGATCCCTTGAACGCGATGCCGACCGGTTGAATCACGCGCCGTACCGAATCACCGGTGCGCGGGTCGACCGTCAGCGCGTCTTCGGTGATGCGCTGTTGGTACTCAAAAGTCTCCTTGGTAACCAGGTTCCGGTATACGTAGACCGGCATCGGTTCCTCCTGCTTGCCATGTCTGCTCGCGTGAACTTCGCACAAACGACGACGGCGCCGCGACATGGCACTCGCGGACACCGAGTGCGATTCTACACCACTTGCTAACCTGACCACATGCCGCCCACGTCACTATCCGCGCCCCCGCTTACTGTGCTCGGAGCCGGCGCATGGGGCACCACCCTGGCCTGGCTCCTTGCCAACAACGGTCACCAGGTGAGGCTCTGGGCCAGGAACGCTGACGCGGCTGACGCCATCCAACGCGCCCGCCGCAACGAAAAGTACCTCCCCGGCCTTGCTTTACCTGAGCGCGTGACCGCCACCGCCGACCTGGCTGCGGCGCTAGCGGCTGCAAGTCACGTCTTCGCGGTGGTGCCGGCGCGAGCGCTGAGCGAGGTGATGCGTGAGGCTAGGCGCAGTGGGGCGGAGCCGGCCGCTGTCGTCTCGTGCGTGAAGGGCCTTGCGATCTCGGTCACGGGGCCCAAGCAGCGGTTGCGGCGCGCCAGCGAACTCATCGCCGCTGAGCTTCCTGGGGTCCGAGTCGCCGCGCTCTCGGGCCCGAACCTGGCGAGCGAGATCGCCGCCGGGCTGCCGGCCGCGACGACTATCGCCAGTGCCGACGCGCCGCTCGGCGCCGAGCTACAGGGTCTGCTGCAGCAAGCGACGTTTCGCGTCTACACCAGTAGCGACATCGTTGGGGTCGAGTTGGCGGGCGCCTTGAAGAACATCATCGCCATGGCTGCCGGTATCTGCGACGGGTTAGCGCTAGGTGACAACGCGAAGTCGACTATCATCACCCGGGGACTGGCGGAACTGGTACGCCTCGGCACCCACCTCGGCGGACAAGAACGCACGTTCTACGGCCTTGCAGGCGTCGGCGACATCGTGGCCACCTGCGTGAGCGACCGCTCGCGCAACCACACGGCCGGGGTGCTCCTGGCCGGCGGCGAGAAGCTCGACGGACCCCGCCTTAGCGCCCTTACCGCCGAGGGCGTGCCGACGGTGGCGGCGGTCTTCGCCTACGCGCGGGCCACCGGCGTGGAGTTGCCGATAACGACCGAGGTCTACAAGGTCGCATATCAAGCGAAACCGCCTCGTCAGGCGATGCTCGACCTGATGGCGCGAGAGGGGAAGGCAGAGTGAACGCCATCACGGCCGAGGGTCTTACCAAGCGCTACGGCGGCACGGCCGCCGTCGACGACGTCACCTTCTCGATAGAACAGGGCGAGATCGTCGGCTTTCTCGGCCCCAACGGTGCAGGCAAGACGACGACCTTGAGGATGCTCGCCGGCCTGGTTAGGCCTTCGGCCGGCTCGTGCAGCGTGCTCGGTGAGTCGGTGCCAGGGCCGACGCTGTCGAACGTCGGCACGATGATCGAAGAGCCGAGCTTCTATCCATACCTCACGGGTCGAGCGAACCTTCAGCACGCTGCGTTGCTACACGGTGACGTGCCGGCTGCGCGCATCGACGAGGCGCTCGCGTTCGTGCACATGCAAGACGCCGCCAAGAAGAAGGTGAAGGCGTACTCGCAGGGCATGCGTCAGCGCCTGGCGCTGGCGCGGGCGCTGCTGTGGCGGCCTCAGGTCTTGCTGCTCGACGAACCGACCAACGGTCTCGACCCGGCCGGCATCGCCGAGGTGCGTGAAGCGCTGCGCTCGGTCGCCGAGACCGGTGCGACGGTGTTGGTGTCGAGCCACATCCTGGCCGAGATCGAGAAGCTCGTCGACCGCATCCTCGCGATCGACAAGGGCGTCCTGCGCTTCGACGGGCCGCTTCACCGCCTCTTGGAGCAGATGGGCGGGCAGGCGGTCGCCTACCGGATTAGGGCAAGCGACCAGACGGGTCTGTTGGCGGCGCTCACCACGCTCGGCTACGAGCCGCGCGCGGTGGCTGACGACTCGGCCGACGTCAGCGTCCCACTAGATGACGCCGATCGCCTCATCGAGCGCCTCACCGGCGCTGGCGTGCGCGTGATAGCCGCCGCTCCGCGAGGCGAGGACCTCGAGGGCGCCTACCTCAGGCTCATCGCCCCGGGCGGGAGGCCGTCATGAACGGGCTGCTCGACGTGATCAGGGCCGAGACCTTCAAGGTCCTACGCAAGCGCCGGATGTACATCCTCGCTGCCCTCTACTGGGTCATCCTGCCGGTGCTGGCGCTCATCGTCGGCCGGCTGCTCGACACCAACCTCGCCGACTCGTTCGCGAACGAAGGTGCCTCGGTCGACATGTTGCTGCAATCGTTGTTCTCCCCATACGGGCTCGCCGGCGTGTCGCTGGTGTTGCCCGCCTACGCCTCCCCCACCCTTTACATCGTGGCGGTCGCCCTGCTCGCGGCGTTGCTCATCGGGGACGAGCGCTCGCAGCAGATGTGGAAGACCGTGCTCGTTGTGCAGCCCAACCGGGTAGCGGTGCTCAGCGGCAAGATCATCGTGTGCATGCTGGCGATATTGGCCCTGATGGCCGGGGCGTTCCTGTCCTCGGTGATCTTCGGCTCGCTGGGCACGACGTTCCTCCCCACCGACTTCAGCGGTGACTGGCTACGGCTCGCCTGGCTCTACCTGCTGCAGTGGGCGTTCCTGCTCGCCCCCGTGGTGCTGGCGTTCCTGTTGATATTCGTGGTGCGCTCGGCGGTGCTCGGCATCGTCATGGTGCTGTTCCTTCCTGGCCTCATCGAGGGCATATACACCGTGCTCAACACGCTCCTGCAGTTGCAGCCGCTTAACCGCATCAACGCCATCTTCCAGACCTTGCGCCTGCAACGGGCGTGGGAGGAGGCGCCGCGGTACTTCTTCACGGCGAACCTCTACGTGCCTGGCAGATCGCCCGGGACGGAGTTCATGACGCAGCTGATACCCGAAGGAGACGACTTCAACGAGTCGATCTTCGGCGGCATGCTCGGTAGCGGCATCGACCTGGCGCACGCCGCCGCCGTCATGGCCGGTTACGCCATTGTCATCGGCGCGTTGCTCTATTGGGCGTTCCTAAGGCGCGACGTCGACTGAAGCGCTCGCGCCAACAGGTCGTAGGTCGGTGGATCGATCGGAGCCGTACGTGCGTCGCGGCTGTCGGCAATAATGCCCCATGGAATGGCTAGCCAGCCCAGAAGCTTGGATCGCACTGCTCACCCTTACCGTCCTCGAGATCGTGCTCGGCATCGACAACATCGTGTTCATCTCCATCCTCTCGGCGCGGTTGCCGAAGGAACAGCAGGCCAGGGCCCGAACGATCGGCCTGGCGCTGGCGATGGGCACCCGTGTAGCGCTGCTGTTCTCGATCAACTGGATCTCGAACCTCACGACCACGCTGTTCACCGTGCTTGGCCAGGAGATCAGCGGCCGTGACCTCGTCTTCCTTGGCGGCGGCCTGTTCCTGATCTGGAAGGCGACGCAAGAGATCCACGAGCGGCTCGAGGGCCCCGAACAGCACGAGGAGACCGCCAAGTCGGCGACCTTCGCCTCGGTACTCACGCAGATCGTCCTGCTCGACATCGTGTTCTCGCTCGACTCGGTGATCACCGCCGTCGGCATGGCCGACGACCTCGCCGTCATGGTCACAGCAGTCGTCATCGCCGTCGGCATCATGATGTTCGCGGCCGGGCCGGTGAGCGGGTTCGTCGAGAAGCATCCAACGGTGAAGATGCTGGCTCTCTCTTTCCTTATCCTCATCGGCGTCTCGCTGCTGGCCGACGGACTTGGCCAGCACATCCCCAAGGCGTACATCTACTTCGCGATGGCGTTCAGCGTCGGCGTCGAGTTCCTCAACCTACGAGCTTCGGCCGCGGCGAAGCGGAAGCCAGTGCAACTCAGGCAGCCCCCGCCCCCCACCACGCATTAGCGCTGGGCGGCGGGGGCGGCTCGACCAGACCCCGCTGTTCAGTGGCGATCGCGTTTCTGCTCGTACATGCGAGCATCGGCGTAGCCGAGCAGCGCTTCGAACGACTCGGCGTGGAGAGGATGCAGTGCCGCCCCGACGCTGGCGCCAAGGCGGATGCTCACGCCTTCGAGATGTATGGGCTCCTCTACCGCCTGTAGCAGCCGCTCGGCGACACGGTCGACGGCGTTGAGGTCGGCGCCGGCGAGCAGCACCGCGAACTCGTCGCCGCCCAAGCGGGCGACGATCTCGCCCGGCCTCACGTTCTGCTTGAGCCGTTGACCGATGACGCTGAGCACGCGGTCGCCCATCTCGTGACCGTGGCTGTCGTTCACGCCCTTGAAGCCGTTGAGGTCGAAGTAGAGCAGCGCCATCGGCACCGACTGGCGCCGCAACACCCAGAACCGCGACTTCAGGTGGCGCCGGTTCGGCAGCCCGGTGAGGTCGTCGTGGTTCATCATCTCGACGGCTTGGCGCAACACGTTCTTGTAGTGCGTGATGCTGCGGAACTGCACCACCACGTGGTCGTGCGGCAGAGGGATCACGGTCACCGCGAACCAGGCCGGCTCGCTGGCGGTAGCAAGGGGGTCCGCGTCGGGATCTCTCGTCGCGGTCTTGGTCGTCGCCCGCGGCATCGTCTGCTCGAACTCTTGGACCCGCCCGGTTACGTGTGCCGTGACGAGTCGGCGATATATCCGCGGATCGAGGTGGTCGGGGTAAACGCTCCGCACCGTTCTCTCGAGCACGTCCTCACGGCGCAAGCCGAGGACGTCCGCGGCCGCCGGGTTCAACTCGACCCATTCGAAATCCGACAAGCGGCCGGTGTCGTGCCTCGTGGCCTTGAACAGCACCAGCCCATACGGCGCCAAGCGAAAGTACTCGGGCCACAACCCGATGGCGTCAAGCCTTGTTTGTTCCTCAGACATAGTGTCGCGCACCGCACACATTGTAGGCGGGCCCCGACGCGCCAAACGCGGCCGATTCCTCACCTGCGAAGCCACTTGGCGCGGCTGCGGTGGGCAGCCCTTGCCGAGCGCTTGACTCAGGCATCCGGCGCACCGGGATCTGCGCCGGTGGCGATGGGCATGCCAGGCAAACTAGACCACTGGCTCCAGGAACCCGGGTAGAGCTTCACGCCGCGAAGACCCGCCTCCGCCAAGGCCAGCACCAGGTGGGCGGCGCTCACGCCCGAGCCGCAATAGGCCACTACCTCGTCGGCATCTACCAGCTTGTCTACCGCGTTTAGCGCGGCGAGCTGGTGCGCAGGCAAGAGGCGCCCGGCCGCGCTGCTGTTCGTATAGGGGCGGTTGAGCGCGGTGGGGATGTGACCGGCCCGGTCGTCGAGAGGTTCGACCTCGCCGCGATAGCGCTCGGGCGCCCTGGCGTCGAGTAGCGCCAGCCCCGGCTCGCCGAGCCGCGCACGAAGCTCGTCGGCGCTGATGACCATCTCCTCGCGGAGGTTCAGCTC
>DASROV010000502.1:0-20055 GCA_035646755.1 Trueperaceae bacterium
TCGAACGCTGTCGGGCGGTAGCTGCCTGACTGCCTGAGTGAAGCCGTGCTGCAGTGGCGCTGCTAGGCGGCAGCTCGCGAGACGTTGCCCGCGCCGGTGTCAGGCGCTGCGGATCTGCTTGGCGCGCTCGAGGAGGCGGCCTCGCGCACGTCCGCGAGCGTCGTCTGAGCGCCGTAACTGTAGCGCACGCTGGCCCGCGCCCGCGCCGGCGACAGCCCCATGGCCAGCAGCACGTGGCTGGGCTCCAGCGAGCCGGCGGCGCAGGCCGACCCCGCGCTTACCTGCACGCCGGCGTCGTCGAGGGCCATAAGCAGCGACTCCCCGTCGACGCCTTCCACGCTGAAGTTCGAGTGCTTCACGCCGCGCGCGGCCCCGGCGGCGTTGAGCGTCACGCCGGGGACGCTTAGGCAGGCCCGTTCCAACTCCGCCTGGACCGTGGCCAGGTGTGCTCGGTGCGCCTGGCGCCGCTCGGCGGCCAGTTCGAGCGCCGCCCCGAAGCCAACTATCGCGCTCACGGCGTGGGTGCCTGGGCGCAAACCGCGCTCCTGGGAGCCACCGGCGAACTGCGGCTCCAGTTCCAGACCGTCGGCCCGCACCAGTGCCCCTACGCCCTTGGGGCCGTTGATCTTGTGGGCCGAGAGCGTGACGACGTCCGCGCCGCTTGCCGCTAGCGAGACGTCCTCCAGACCGGTGGCCTGCACGGCGTCGCAGACGAACACCGCGCCGGCCCGGTGGGCGACACGGGCGATCGCCGCCACGTCGGTGATGGCGCCTGTCTCGTTGTTCACCTGCATTAGCGCGACGAGCGCCAGCGGCTGGTCGGCGGCGGCGGTCAGCCGCTCGAGAGCCTCGGGCCGGATCGCACCAGCCGCATCAGGGGGAACGAACTCGACGGTGCGACCGGCCGCGGCCAAGGCCATTACCGTGTTGAGCACCGCGGCGTGCTCGAGTCTGCTGGAGACGATCCTCCCCGGGCGCTTGTCGGCCAGGCCGCGGATGGCGAGGTTGTCTGCCTCGGTCGCCCCAGAGGTGAACACCAACTGGCGGGGCCGCACGCCCATCACGGCAGCCACCTGCTCGCGGGCCCGTTCGATGCCCTTGCGGGCCGTGCGCCCGGCGGCATGAAGGCTCGAAGGGTTGCCATGCACGCGAGTAAGGTACGGCATCATCGCCTCGAGCACCGCCGGGTCGAGCGGCGTGGTGGAGGCGTGGTCAAGGTAGATCGGCGTCAAAGAACCTCGGGCGTGAAGACCGGCAACCGGTGACCGCCCTCGTTGATGAACTCTGGGATGGCGCGGCGTTCGGCGACGAGGTCGGCGAGGGTGGTGGTGCCAAGCACCTGGCGCACCGCCAGGTCGACCTGCCGCCACAACGACTCGGTGGAGCAGTGGCCGACCCGCAGGCAGGTCTCGTTGTCATCGAGGCAGGCCACGGGCGCGACGCTGCCCTCGAGCAACTCCACGACCTCGAGACTGTCGATCTGGTCGGTCGGTCGTGCCAGGCGATAGCCGCCGTGAGCGCCGCGCACCGACTCGACGATGCCGGCACGCCGGAGGTGCGAGAAGATCTGCTCGAGGTACTGCTGGCTGAGGTCTTGGCGTTGGGCGATGGTCTTGAGGCTCACCGGCGTGTCGCCGGCGAGGGCGACCTCGACGAGCGCCCGCATGCCGTATTGCGCCCTAGTTGATACCCACATGCAAGACCTCTCGTCCACTCGCCAACTGCGGGTTAGTCTTAGCCGGCCCCGCATCACCGACGGTTTCTCGGAACCGTTCCGACTAATTTACCGCGAGTATAGCCGCGCCGCGCTCGGAGGGTCAACGAGCGCGGGCACCCTGCCGACTCGGCTACAACACTCGGAAGCCGGGCCTCACTGCCCCGCGAGTAGCGGTGAGCCTGTGAGGTAGGCGGTGGGGTCAACGGCGCGCTCATCGAAACGCAACTCGAAGTGGAGGTGCGGCCCGGTCGAGGCGCCCGTGCTACCGACCGCGCCGAGCACGTCGCCCTGTCTGACCACGTCGCCAGCATGCACCGAGTACGCGCTGAGGTGGGCGTAGCGCGTCTCGCTGCCGTCGCCGTGGTCGATGGCGACCGCGTAGCCGTAGGTCCCCCACCAGCCCGCGCGCACGACCGTGCCGTCACGCGCCGCTCTCACCGCTGTGCCCGGGTCGGCGGGAAGGTCGATGCCGGCGTGGAAGAGGTTGCCGTTTACCGAGATGTTGCGCCAGCCGAAGCTGGAACTCAGCCTGCTGTGCCCGGGCAGCGGGGTGATGAAGGTCGCAGTGGCGAAGTCCACGGTCCCCAGACCGGCAAAGACGGCAGGCAGGGCCGCCAGCTGAGCCTGCCGGAGCTGCTCGTGCGCCGACCACGGCGCGCCCCCGACGCCGGTTGCGGCGCCCTGGGCCAGCGCCAGGCCGACGCAGGTTCCCAGCGCGACAGCGAGCGTGAACCGGGCGAGCGACCTGGTAGCGGTTGACCTGGCGGTTGACCTGGCGGTTGAGCGGCGCGGCGTGCTCACGCCCTAAGCCTGCTCCTAGCCCTGGCCGAGGGTTGAGAGGAACTCCGCATTGCTCTTGGTGCGGTTTAGGCGCGAGAGCAGCATCTCCATGGCCTCGGCCGAGTCCATGTCGGAGATGACCTTGCGAAGCAGCCACATCTTGGCAAGGACCTCTTCGCTCAACAGCAGGTCTTCGCGACGCGTGCCGGACTTAAGGATGTCGATGGCCGGGAAGATGCGGCGCTCTTCAAGCTGGCGGCTGAGGTGCAACTCCATGTTGCCGGTGCCCTTGAACTCCTCGAAGATGACGTCGTCCATGCGCGAGCCCGTTTCGACCAGGGCCGTGGCGAGGATGCTGAGGCTGCCGCCGCCGCGGATGTTCCTGGCCGCGCCGAGGAAGCGCTTCGGCCAGTGCAGCGCGTTGGAGTCAAGACCACCGGAGAGCGTCCTACCGGTCGGAGGAGTCACCAGGTTGTTGGCGCGAGCGAGGCGGGTGATCGAGTCGAGCAGGATCATCACGTCCCCGCCGTCTTCGACGATGCGCCTGGCGCGTTCGTGGACGAACTCGGCGACCCGGATGTGGTTGGAGGGGGGCTCGTCGAACGTGCTCGCGACTACCTCGACGCCAGTGACCGACTCGCGGAAGTCGGTGACTTCCTCGGGCCGCTCGTCGACGAGCAGGACGATCACGCTGATGTTTGGCTCGTTCTCGGAGACCGCGGTCGCGATCTTCTTCAGCAATGTCGTCTTACCGGCCTTCGGTGGGGCCACGATGAGACCGCGCTGGCCTCTGCCGATCGGCGCGAGGAGATCGATGACGCGCGTCGATAGCTCGCTCTGGGTGGTCTCGAGCCGGATGCGAGTGTCAGGGAAGGTCGGCACCAGGTCCTCGAAGCGCGGGCGCTTGGAAGCCTGGAACGGGTCGCTGTTGTTGACGGCCTCGACCCGGATGAGCGTGCCGTAGCGCTCGTTGTCGCGAGGCCGGCGGGCCTTGCCGAGGATGAAGTCGCCGGTGCGCAGGCGGAACTGCTTGATGAGTCCGGCGGAGACGATCACGCTCCTGGTGTTGTTCTGTAGCAGCGATTCCTGCAGGAAGCCGTAGCCGTCAGAGGAGATCTCGAGATAGCCGCGAACCAGCCTCAGGCCCTCCTGTTCGGTAGAGCGTTCGAGGATGGCGACGGCGAGGTCGTCCTTCTCTATCTGCCGGTAGTCTTCGAGGCCAACCTCCTTGGCCAGTAGATGAAGCTCGGGCACGATCTTCGCCTGGAGGTCGCGGAAGTTGAGGCTGGTCTTGCGGCTCCCGCGCGAGCGCCGGTTGCGCCCGCCGTCTTGCCTATCGCCCTGTTTGTCGGACTGGTTATCCGACCGGTTGCCCGACTGGTTGCCCGATTGGTTGCTTGATTGGTTGCTTGATTGGTTGCTTGATTGGTTGTCCGATTGGTTGTCCGATCGGTTGTCGCCCTGTGCATCGCGCTGGCGGTTGCCGCGGTTGCCTTGCCTGCCTGAACGCTGCTGGCCGGAAGCTTGTGCCCGCTCGCCATCGCGGTCAGCGTCCCGGCCGCTGTCGCCGTCCCGGTCGCTGCCGCCGTCCCGGTCGCCGTCACTGTCACTGTCCTGGTCGCCGTCACTGTCACTGTCCCGGTCGCCGTCACTGTCCCGGCCGCGGCCACCGTCCCGGTCGGCCCCGCGCTCGCCGTCACGATCTTGGCGACCGCTTTCGTCGTCGTCGCCGTCGTACGCGCCAGCGCCTGCGTCTCGCATCTCGCTCGTCGAGTCAGTGGTGCCCGTGTTGCCGGGCCCGCTCGCCCCGTCATCATCGGTCGCGGGCGCGCTATCTTTCTTGGCCTTTGGCGGCCTGCCGCGCCGTTTCGGCGTCGGTATGGCGGCTTCACCGTCCCCAGCGTTCAGGTGCCCTTCCCCGTTCGCGCCGTCGTTGGCGGCCGCGGTCGGCGGCGCCTCGGACGTCGTTTCGGCCTCCGCCTCGGGATTCTTGCGGGGCCGACCGCGTTTGCGCGGCGCGGGCGTAGGCGCCACTGCGCCCTCTGCGGGCGCGTCAGAGGTGGACAGGGGGTTCTTCGTTCTAGGGCTCATCGGTTCTCCGTTCCCATGGTGTGTGGGTGGCTTGGTGCCAGTTGACCCGCGGTCGATCCGCAGACGGACGGGCCGACCGCACGGGGTCCCTCGGTCGCATCCAAAGTTGTCGCTTCGAACTTGAGCTGATCCATAATTTATAGGTGTCTCTCGATGCTGCGGCTAACCTAACTTGGGCGCATGAACCCGCACTGAATATCGACTCCCCCTGGCGGCCTTGGACACACGGTTCGGGTACGCACTTCGCGCGGTTAACTCTCATCACCCGTGTTACGGACTTCCCGGTCTGCCAATTTGAAGACCGTCGAACGCCAGCGCTTCTAGCCGACTAACGCTCGATCCAGGTTTGCCAGGAGAGGCAGCGGCGTATTGACGTACTTTTGGCCTACTGCTAGCGTGAGTATATGCGCCGTCGCATACGGTTGTAAAGCGGCGGCGGTACGAAGCCGAACAAGGGCTTGGTACGGCTGTGAAGGGAACAGGCAGGGCGCGTTAGCTGCCAGCCAGCGAACCGGGGACGGTGCGAGCCCGGTGGCACGAGCGACCTGTATCCTCCCCGAGCCCCCTCCCCAAAGGCCACGTCTGCCGCAGGCCGACGGTGACCGAGTAGACGAGGCCGTCAGGCGCACGTCACGCGTTGATGCTCTCCCGTGGCCCATGGGGCCGTCGGGGCAGCTGCGAAGGCCCTGGCTGCGACGCCGGGGCGAAGTTGGGTGGTACCGCGCCAAGCACCTCGTTAGGCGCCCCAACGGTTAAGCGAAGTTGGGGCGCCTGCTGTTTCCCTACGGGGCGCCCTGAGAGAGGTTGGCTGGTGCCATGTTCCGCGACGTCGAACCCAACGTAGACAGGCCCGCGCTCGAGCGCGCGATCATCGAGTTCTGGAACGACAAGGAGATCTTCCGCCGCTCGATCGACCGGCCGGCGCCGAAAGGCGAGTGGGTGTTCTACGAGGGACCGCCCACGGCCAACGGCAAGCCGGGCGTTCACCACGTGATAAGCCGCTCGTTCAAGGACCTCTTCCCGCGCTTCAAGACGATGCAGGGCTTCCGGGTCGGGCGCAAGGGTGGTTGGGACACGCACGGCCTGCCCGTCGAGATCGCTGTCGAGAAGCGCCTCGGTTTCACCAACAAGCAGCAGATCGAGGAGTACGGCATCGCCCGGTTCAACGAGCTTTGCCGGCAGGACGTGTTCAGCAACATCCAGGACTGGAACGCTATGACCGAGCGCATTGGCTTCTGGATCGACCTCGAGGACGCCTACGTCACCTACCACAACAGTTACATCGAGTCGTGCTGGTGGATCATGAAGACGCTTTTCGACCGCGGCCTCCTTGTCGAGGACTACAAGACGACCTGGCACAGCCCGTCGAGCAACACCACCCTGGCCTCGCACGAGGTCTCGCTCGGCTACCGCGAGAACGTCATCGACCCCTCGATCTACCCGAAGTTCCCGGCTAAGGGCGACGAGCTCATCAGCCGCGGTCTCCTGGCCGCCGACGAGACTCGACCGGTCTACTTCATGGCCTGGACGACGACGCCGTGGACGCTGCCCGCCAACGTCGCCCTGGCGGTCGCCGCCGATGCCGACTACGCCCTGGTCGAAGGGCCAAGCCGCCACGACGCGGCCGGCTTCAGCGACCTCTACTGGCTAGCAGCCGAGCTCGTCGACGCGGTCTTCCCCGCTGGCAGCTCGCGGACGCTCCGCCTGGTGAAGGGCCGCGACCTGACCGGGCTGACTTACGTACCGATAATGCACGGCAGCGTGCCGGAAGGAGCCGACCTCACGGCCGCCTGGCGGGTCGTCACCGATGACCTCGTAACCCTCTCCGACGGCACCGGCATCGTGCACATCGCCCCCTCTTACGGCGACCTCGAGGTCGGCAGGCGCCACGGGCTACCGCCGCTGCTCTCCGTCGATCTCACCGGCAAGGTGCTGGCCGCCGTACGACCCCAAGCGGCGTCGGCCACCGGGCAGAGTGGTCCTTACGCCGGCATGTGGTTCAAGGACGCCGACGACGCCATCATCGAGGACCTAACCGCACTCGGCCTCATGTACCGCGCCACCACGATCAGCCACACCTACCCCTTCAACTGGCGCGACGACACGCCGCTGATGAGCGTCGCCAAACGCAGCTGGTACATCCGCACCACCGCGGTCAAGGACCTTCTGCTCGCCAACAACGACGCCATCGGCTGGCATCCCGATCACATCCGCACCGGCCGCTTCGGCAAGTGGCTGGAGAACAACGTCGACTGGGCGTTGAGCCGCGAGCGCTACTGGGGCGCCACCTTGCCGATCTGGCGGGGCGTCGAGAGCGGCAAGCAGCTCTGTGTCGGGACGGTGAAGGAGCTCGAGCAGTTAACGGGCCGCGACCTCTCGCAGCTCGATCTCCACCGCCCGTACGTCGATGAGATAACTTTCGAGTTGGGCGGCGAGACCTACCGGCGCGAGCCGTACACGGTTGACGTCTGGTTCGAGTCGGGGGCGATGCCTTACGCCCAATGGCACTACCTCGGCGCCGACTCACCCGCCGCGGTGGTCGACCGGCTGATGGCCAACTTCCCGGCCGACTACATCTGCGAGGCGATCGACCAGACGCGCGGCTGGTTCTACAGCCTGCACGCGCTAGCCACGCTCCTCACCGACCCCGGCGACGCCGCCGCCGGCAGGCCACCGGGTGCCCTCGCTCACCTCTTTACGCCCACCTCGGCCTTCAAGAACCTGAACGTGCTCGGCCACATCGTCGACGAGAAGGGCGAGAAGATGTCGAAGTCCAAGGGCAACGTGGTCGACCCGTGGACGGTCCTCGACGCCCAGGGAGCCGACGCCCTGCGCTGGTACCTCTACAGCGCCTCGCCACCGGAGGCGACCAAGAGCTTCAGCGCCGACCTCGTCGAGGAGACCCTGCGCGACTTCTTCATGACGTTGTGGAACGTCTACGGCTTCTTCGTGCTCTACGCCAACCTCGAGACACCCGACCTCGCCAACGCGCCGGCAGTCTCGAGCCGCCCGCTGGTCGACCGCTGGCTCGCCGCGCGCCTTACGGCCCTCACCACTCTCGTCACCGCCGCCCTAGAGGACTTCGACCCCACCACGGCCAGTCGCACCATCCGCGACTTCGTGGTCGACGAGCTGTCGAACTGGTACGTGCGCCGCAACCGCCGGCGCTTCTGGCGGGGCGCCAGCGCCAAGTCCGCCGACGCGGCCGACTCCCTCGCCGCCTACGCCAGCCTCTACGAAGCCCTGGTGGGAGTGGCCAAGCTTATGGCCCCGCTGGCCCCGTTCACGGCCGAGGAGATCTACCGCAACCTCGTGCTGTCGGTGAGCCCGGCAGCCGAGGAGAGCGTGCACCTCGCCGCCTGGCCGCAGGCTGACGACGCGCTGCGCGACGAGAGCCTGCTGCGCGACATGCGGGCCCTGCAGAAGGTCGTCGAACTGGGCCGGGCGGCCCGCGCCGCCTCCGGCGTGAAACTGCGGCAGCCGCTTAGCGAGGTGCTTGTGCGCGTCCGCAACGCCGACGAGCTGGCCGGCGTGCGCGCCCTCGAGGACCAGCTGCGCGAGGAGCTTAACGTCAAGGCGGTGCGCTTCCTCGACGTCGAAGACGCCTTCGTCGACTACCAAGTAAAGCCGAACCTGCCCCGGCTCGGCAAGCGCCTTGGCAAGCTGCTGCCGGCGCTGCGTGACGCCTTGCTGGCGCTCGACGGTCGTCAGGTGGCCGCCAACGTGAGGGAGGGCCGCGCCACCGTCGTCGAGGTCGGCTCCCAGCGCCTCGAGCTCGCGCCCGAGGACGTGCTGCTCGACGCCCGCAGCCCCGAGGGCTTCGCCGCAGTAGAGGACCGCGGCTACTTGGCCGCCCTCAACACGACGCTCACGCCTTCCCTGGTTCGGGAGGGGCTGGCGCGCGACGCCGTGAGGCTCATCCAGAACGCCCGCAAGGACGCCGGACTCGAGGTGAGCGACCGCATTCGCCTCGAGCTGGCGGCCAGCGGCGAGCTACTGCTCGCGCTGCAACAGCACCGGGCGAGCATCGCCGCCGAGGTGCTGGCGACCGAGATCGTCGTAAGCGAACTCGGCAGCGTAGCCGGCTCGACGCAGAGCACCCTTCGCGGCGAGCAGAACGCGCAGGACGCTGCGTCCGCGGGGGCTGTCGAAAAGGTGCCGGCGGCGATTCACCAGGAGTCACACGTGCTAGGCGGTGACCGGTTCAGCCTGGAACTTAGCCGTAGCGCCTGAGCGCCGCGCCGCTGCGCTCGAGCTCGCCAGGAGTTACCCACCGCGTCAGGCAGTTGCGGATGTATGCGTAAAGGAGCGACTCAAGCCCGCTCATGGGCTCGCGATATGATGCGCCCAAGCGCGCTGACCCGCGCGCGCCGAGGCGCGTTGCGACGCGCGGAACCGCAGCGCCGTACCTGCGTTCCTTAAACGCATGCCTGACGCCAACTGGAGGTAATGAGGATGAAGATCGGGATCAACGGGTTCGGGCGTATCGGACGACAGATCTTCCGCATCGCCAACGAACGCGGGCTCGACGTCGTGATGGTCAACGACCTCACTGACAACGAGTCCCTGGCCCTGCTGCTTAAGTACGACTCCAACTACGGGCCGTTCAAGGGCGACGTGAGCCACGACGCTGACAACATCATCGTCAACGGCAGGAAGATCGCGGCCACCGCATTTCGCGATCCCAAGGAGATCCCCTGGGACCAGGCCGGGGTCGACATCGTCGTCGAATCGACCGGGATCTTCACCAAACGGGACGAGGCCGCCGCGCACCTCGGCGGCAGCGTCAAGCGCGTGCTGATAAGCGCGCCGTCTCCTGACAGTGACTTCGACATCATGTTGGGCGTCAACCAGGAGCGGTACGACCCCGAGAAGCACATCGTGGTCTCCAACGCCTCGTGCACGACGAACTCGCTCGCCGGCGTGATGAAGGTCCTCGACGAGGAGTTCGGGGTCGAGCAGGCGATGATGACGACGGTCCACAGCTACACCAACGACCAGCGCATTCTCGACGCGCCGCACAAGGATCCGAGGCGCGCCCGCAACGCCGCGACCAACATCATCCCGACCACCACCGGGGCCGCCAAGGCCGTCGCCAAGGTCCTTCCTCAGTTCAAGGGCAAGTTCGACGGCGTCTCCTTGCGCGTACCCACGCCGGTAGGGTCGATCTCGGACATCACGGCGATGCTCGAGAAGGAGGTCTCCGCCGAGGAGATAAACGCCGCGCTGGAGAAGGCCGCACAGGGCTCGCAGAAAGGCATCTTGCGCGTGACCTATGACCCGATCGTGCAGGCCGACATCATCGGCGATACGCACTCCGGCATCGTCGACGGCCTGATGACGAAGACCATGGGCAAAATGGCCAAGCTGTTCGTTTGGTACGACAATGAGTGGGGCTACTCCAGTCGCATGGTCGACGTGCTCGAACTCATGGGTGAGTCTCTCTGAGCCCGAACCTCCGCCCTAACCTCCGCCCGAGCTTCCGCACGCTCGACGACCTCGAGGTCGCTGGTAAGAGGGTCCTGGTCCGGCTCGATCTCAACGTTCCCCTCGACGACGGCGTCGTCGCCGACGACACGCGCATACGGGCCAGCCTGCCGACGATTCACAACCTGTTGAGCCGCGGCGCCACCTTGGTGGTGCTCAGCCACCTCGGCCGGCCCAAGGGCGAGCCCCTCGACCACTACCGCCTGCGGCCCGTGGCGCAGCGGCTGGCTGAACTGCTTGGGCGCGACGTGCGCTACCTGGCGACCTCGGGTCCGGCCTCGCACGACGCGCAACGCTTCGTCGCTGACGCTCCCGAAGGCAGCGTCACCCTGCTCGAGAACACCCGCTTCGACACGCGCGAGGCCGCGAACGATCCCGGCCTTGCCCGCACGCTCGCCAGCTACGCCGACGCCTACGTCAACGACGCCTTCGGCTCGGCGCATCGGGCTCACGCCAGCACCGAGGCCGTTGCCAAGCTGTTGCCGAGCGCGGCCGGCGCGCTGATGAGCAAGGAGCTCGAGGCGCTCTCCAAGCTCGTTGAGAACCCCGCCCGGCCGTTCAAGGTGATCCTCGGGGGCGCCAAGGTGTCGGACAAGCTCGCGGTCATCGAGTCGCTGTTGGCGAGCGCGGACGCCGTCCTCATCGGCGGCGCGATGGCCTATACCTTCCTCAAGGCCCGCGGCGGTGACGTCGGTGACTCGCTGGTCGAGGACGACATGATCCCCATCGCCGCCGAGATCATGGAGCGCGCAAGCGAGCGTGGCGTCGCGCTCCATCTGCCGCAAGACTCGGTATGCGCCGCCGCCATCGAGGAGGGCGCCGCCAGCGAGGTCCATCCCAGTGACGCCATACCCGCCGGCCTCAAGGGCCTCGACATCGGGCCAGAGGCGACCGCCGCCTTCGTTGGCGCGCTGCAGGACGCCGCCACAGTGTTCTGGAACGGGCCGCTCGGGGTCTTCGAGATCGCCGCCTTCGCTCGCGGCACGCTCGCGGTGGCCGAAGCCGTGGCCGGCCTCGACGCGTTCACCGTGGTCGGGGGGGGTGACAGCCTGGCGGCGGTGAACCGCGCAGGCGTCGCCGCCGCCATCGACCACCTCTCGACCGGAGGTGGTGCCTCCCTCGAGTTCCTCGAGGGCAAGGAGCTGCCTGGGGTCGCGGCGCTGCGACGATGAGCCCCGAGAGCGCGCCGGTGATGTTCCATCTCGACCGGGCCCGCTTCGGGCCGGACGGGCCAGGTAGGGGGGCCGTGCAAGCCGACGTCGCCAACCTGGCGGGCGATTACACCTACCTCACCAGCGGCTACTACGCCTCGCTCGACGCCGAGCTGGCCGGGCTGACGGTGCTACCGACCACGGCGGAGGCGTTAGACGCCTACGTCGTTCCCCTGGCGATGGCCAAGGCCGCTGCCGCTGGCCTGCCGGTGCCCGAGCACGAGCTCATCACCGACAGGTTCCCGCCCGCTCCGCTGCTCGGCTACCCGGTCAACCCGTTCTCCTCCAAGGGTGAGCTGCTCCTCGACGAGGCGGCCATCGAGGCCCGTCGCAAGGGGCTCACCTACACCGGCAAGTACGCGGTGCTGGTTCAGCACCTGCCGCGCGACCACCGCATCGACGTCCTGCGCCTGGTGCTCGGCATGTCGGTGGTGCCGGAGTACGAGGACCTGGCCGCGCAGCTGTTCGCGGTCTTCCGGCTGCCACTCATGAAGGTAAGGATCGTGGTGACCACGCGCAACTACGAACTTTCGGCCATCGAGCCGCTGCCGTTCGGCGAGCTAAGCAGGGACGAGCGCGGCAAACTGGAGGGTCTTGGCACGTGGCACGGCTAGCGATCTTCACCGAGCGTTACACGATAAGGTCGTCGGTCGAGCTCACCGCGCTCGCCAACTTCCGCCTGGCCGCGTTCGAGCGTGGGCACGAGCTCGACTTCCTGTTCAAGAACGAGCTCAAGTACCTCAAGAACTACGACGGCATCTTCATCAGGGCGCTCACCGACCCGCTCAACACCAGCTACGTCGTCGCGCGCACTGCCGAGATGCTCGGCAAACGCGTGCTCGATCATTCCGACGCCATCCTCATCTGCTGCGACAAGGTGAACATGTATTCGCGCCTAAGCGCCAGCGGGGTCCCGATACCGGAGACGCGGATGCTGGCCGAAGGCGACCTAAGCGCCCTCACCGCTGCTCGGCTGTTCGAGGAGCTTGGCACGCCGCTGGTGCTGAAGGCGCCCAACTCCAGCTTCAGCGCCTACGTCGACAAGGTGACCAGCCCCGAGGACTTCGTCAGGGTCGGGCGCCGCTTCCTGCGCCGCGCCGACCGCCTGGTGGTGCAGCAGTACATGCCTAGCGAGTTCGACTGGCGGGTGATCATCTTGGCGGGCAAGGTGTTGGCCGTGCTTCGCTACCAGTTCGCGCCCGAGCAGTGGAAGGCGATGGGCCGCTCGCAAGAGGGCCAATGGGCCACGGTCGTCGGCGTGCCGCGGGAGCAGGCCGCCGCCCGCCTAATCGAGACCGCGCTGAAGGCGGCCAACAGCATTGGCGACAGCCTCTACGGCGTCGACCTCAAGGAGATCGACGGCGAGTACTATGTCATCGAAGTAAACGACAATCCGACTATCGCCGCGGGCGAGGAGGACCAGGCCGACGCCGACATCTACGACGCGATCATCCGTCACCTGGCGAACGACGCTTGACCTTGCCCCAACGCTCGACGAGCACCATGCTGCGGTGCCGCGCGCGGCCGTAGCGACTCACCGCGTCGAACTCGTCGCGGCCGATGGCGAGGTTGATGCTCTCGGCCTTGCCGCCGTGCTCGGGTAGCAACGGATCGTGAAGGTAGAGGTTGGTGTCGTCGAAGCCCGTAACCACGACCCAATGGGGCGTGCGCTCGGCGTGTAGTCGATAACCGGAGACGAGCACTAGCGGCACCGCGCCCCGCTTGACCGCGGCGGCGACGTCGGCGAAGCCGAAGTCTTTGATCTCCTGCCGGCCGCCAAGCGCCCTTATCTCGTGCTCGAACGTCTCGTGCGAGAGGCGCACGACGTCCTTCTTGTCAGGATCGCGCACGCTGTCGAGGAACGGCGCGCCGGCGTCGCGCGTGACGACCGTCGCCTTGAAGCCGCGTCGCAGGGCGGCCACGGCCAGGCCGTGGGCGCTGCAACCGCCGTGCCCGGAGAGCATGAACACCGTGGTCGCCTCCCGCCACAACGCCAGCTCGAGCCGGCGCTCGAGCGGCACCGGGTAGCCGTGATGGCGCATGGCCATCATCAGGCTCGCGGGCCCGCAGGTGAACTCGAGCGTCTGTGCGTAGTAGGGCACGCTCAGCAAAGTCGCGCCGCCTTGCGCGAAGCGCTTGCGCATCCTCAAGGCGGCAGTGCTGTCCTCGTAGTAGTCGGCGGTAGTGCCGGTAATCTCGTAACCGGCGCCCTCGTATAGGGAGATCGCGGCTCGGTTGTCGGAGCGGACCTCGAGCCGGATCGAGACGCTTCCTCGCTCCCGTGCGCTCGTCTCGACGGCCTTGAGCAGGGCGCTGGCGACCCCGCGGCCACGCCACGGCGGCTTGACGATCATCGAGTACAGCCGCGCTGTGCGAAAGCCGCGCCGGAACAGCGCGATGGCGTCGGCCACTACCTCGCCGTCCGCCTCGACCACGAACACCTCGGCGCTGTCGCGCCCGAGTAGGCGCACCAACGACGAGCGGCTCATCTTGTCGCCTGGGAAGCCGCTCTCGAGCGCGACTAGCGCGTCGAGGTCGCGACGCTCGGCGCGCCGGACCGTGAAGGCGGGCGCCGCCGTGTCGTTCATGATGCCAGCGTGTCCTTGACGGCCTCCAGCAATGCCGGCCCGACCTGCTCGACGTCGCCGACGATGCCGTAGTCGGCGACCCTGAAGATCGGCGCGTCGGCGTCTTTGTTCACCGCCACGATGACCTTGGCACGGTTCATGCCTGAGAGGTGTTGGACGGCTCCCGAGATGCCGAGCGCGAGGTAGAGATCGGGAGCGACGGTCTTGCCCGTCTGCCCCACCTGCTCGGCGTATGGGCGCCAGCCGGCGTCGACCACCGCGCGGGTAGCGCCGACACCGGCGTTGAGCGAGTCGGCGAGGGGCTCGACTATCGCGTTGAAGCGCTCGGCGCTGCCGAGGCCCCTGCCGCCGGCCACCACGACCTTGGCTTCGTCGAGCGCCAGTCTGCCGCCCTTGGCGCTCGAGCGCTCGCCGACCGCGACGCGCGTGGCGACTCGACCGGCGTCGAACTGCACGCCAGTAACCGTCCCCTCACTAGCGGCCGGCTCGGCGGCGGGGAGCGCGTTCGGCTTGACGCTGATGACCACCGGCGTGCCGTTCGCCCTCACGGTCTCGGTCACCCGGGCGAGATAGCTGTAGCGCTTGGCCTCCACGCCGGCTTCGGTCGGCTCGACGGCGATCACGTCCTCGAGTAGGGCGGCCCCGAGGGCGACGGCGAGACGGGGGGTGAAGCTCAACCCCGAACGAGTGGCGCTGGCCAGCACGATGTCGGCGCCCACAGCGCGGGCGACCTCGGCTACCGCAGCCGCCAGTAGCTCGGCGGTCGGCGACGTGAACTCCGGAGCGGCGATAGTCTTGACCTCGGTAACGTAGCGGGCCAACTCAGCGGCCGCGGCGGCCGCGGCGGCCGGCTCGGGGCCGATGACGAGGCCGCTCACCGGCTCTCCACCGGCGCTCAACGTGCGCGCGGCGGTAACCAGTTCACCTGCGCTCTTCGGCAGGCGGCCTTCCTTCACGATGGTGACAAGCATGATCATGCCAAGAACCCCTAAATTACCTTCGCCTCGTCGCGCAGCAGGCGCGCGAGCTCGCGGGCGGCCTCTTTCGGCTCACCCGACAACATCTTCCCTTGCCGTGACTTCACCTGGATGGCCTCGCTGACCACCGCGGTCCGCTTCTCGACCGCAGCGAAATCGTCTAGCGATTTCTTCGCCAGTTCCTTGCGCTTGGCCTTCATGATGTTCGGAAGCGTCGGGTAGCGAGGCTCGTTAAGACCCTGTTGGGTAGTAACGACGGCGGGTAGGGCGACGCTCAACGTCTCGCTGCCGTCGTCGGTGTCGTGCCGCAGCTCGAGCCTGTCGCCCTCGAGCGCGAGGTCGGTGGTCCAGTCGGAGTGTGGCCAGTCGAGCACGGCAGCAAGGGCTGGTCCGAGGGCGGCGCTGTCCCAGTCGGCCTGTTTGCCGCCGAGCAGCACCAGCTCGGCGCCCTCGTCCTTTATCAGCTCGGCGAAGACGCGCGCCTGGGCGATCGCGTCGAGTCGCTCGTCGGTCTCGATGTGCACGGCCCTGTCGGCGCCGAGCGCCAACGCGGTCCTTATCGCGTCCTCGTAACGCTCCGGACCCAACGCCACGGCCACGATCTCGACGTCGTGGCCACCCTCGCGCAACCGGATCGCCTCTTCTACGCCGTACTCATCCATGCCGTCCATAACGAAGGTGACGCCAGCGAGGTCGACGACGCCGTCGGCCACACGGACGCGGGCCTCGGCGTCGGGAACCTGCTTGAGAACGGTTACGATCTTCACTTCACTCCTCCACGAACTGTAAAGGTCATTGTAGGACGTGCCTGGCGATCACCAGGCGCTGGATTTCGTTGGTGCCCTCGTAGATCTGGTTAAGCTTGACGTCGCGCATGAGCTTCTCGACCGGGTATTCGGCCATGTAGCCGTAACCACCGAACAGGTTTATCGCCTCTTGCGCGGCGTCGAACGCCATGTCGGAGGCGTAGGCCTTGGCGACCGCGGCGGCCTCGGCATGAGGCTTGCCTGCATCGACAAGGTAGGCGGCGTAGTAGGTCTGCCAGCGCGCGGTCTCGACGCCGATCTTCATGTTCGCGAGCTTGAACTGGATGGCCTGGAACTCGGCGATGGGGCGGCCGAAGGCGTGTCGTTCAAGGGCGTAACCGCGTGACTCTTCGAGGGCCCGGCGGGCGACGCCGACCGACCCCGCGGCCACGGGTATGCGCGTCTTGTCGAGCGTGCGCATGGCGATCTTGAAGCCGTCGCCCGGCTCGCCGATGACGTTGCTGGCCGGCACGCGAACCTGGTCGAACACCAACTCGTATGTAGGGCTCGCCCGTTGCCCCAACTTGCCGTGCAGCTTGTTGCTGCTCAAGCCCGCCCTGTCCTTCTCGACCACCACCGCCAACGTGCCACGGTGCTTCTGTTGCGGGTCGAAGCTGGCGAACACGACGTTGAAATCGGCGATGCCACCGTTGGAGATCCAGGTCTTCACACCCGTTATCACAACCTCGTCGCCGTCGAACTCGGCGCGGGTGGACATGGCGCCCGCATCCGAGCCGTTGTCCGGCTCTGACAACGCGAAGGCCGCGAGGCGGGGCCCCGCAAGCAGCGGCGCCAAGAAACGCTGGTGCTGCTCGCTCGAGCCGGCCAGCAACAGCGGCGTGATGCCGAGCTCCGACGCCATCAGGATGGTGTAGATGCCCATGCAACCGTAGGCGATCTCCTCGCCTATGACGATCTCGTCGACCATGTCGAGGCCCAACCCACCGACGGCTTCGGGTACTCCCACGTTTAGCAGGCCGAGCTCGTGGGCCGCAGCCACCACCGCCTCAGGGTAGCTCTCCTCGGCGTCGTGGCGACTGGCTACCGGCATGACGTGCTCGCGGGCGAACTCTCGCGCCACCGCCTGCATCTGTTTCTGCTCGTCACTGAGCTCGAAATCGATCATCGCTCACCTCCTATTAGTTAACTAGGCGTCATCTCTCCAGCTCGCGGTAGATCTGCCGGTGGATGACCATGCGCTGTATCTCGCTGGTGCCTTCGTATATCTCGGTAACCCGGGCGTCGCGGAAGTAGCGTTCGACCGGGTAGTCCTTGGTGTAGCCGTAGCCGCCGAGCACCTGGATGGCGTCGTGGGTGACCTTGGCCGCCATCTCGGACGCGAACAGCTTGGCCATCGCCGCTTCGCGGGTATGCCTGAAGCCGCGGTCCTTCAGCCAGGCGGCGCGCAGGGTCATGAACCGAGCCGCCTCGATCTGGGTGAGCATGTCAGCGAGACTGAAGCCGACGGCCTGGAACTGGTGGATGGGCTGCCCGAAGGCGGCGCGCTGGGCGGCGTAGTCGCGCGCGGCCTCGAAGGCCGCGCGCGCGATGCCGACCGCCAGCGCCGCGATGCCAACGCGCCCCCCGTCGAGCCCTGACAGCGCGATGACGAAGCCCTGACCCTCACGGCCCAACCTGGCGCTCTCAGGAACGAAGCAGTCGTCGAGCGTGACCGCGGTGGTGATGGCCGCGTGCTGACCGAGCTTCTCCTCGGGCTTGCCGAAGCCGAGGCCGGGGGTGTCCTTCTCGATCAGGAAGGTAGTCACGCCGCGCGGCCCGGCGGAAGGGTCGGTCTTGGCCATCACCAGGTAGAGCTGAGCCTCGCCCCCGGAGGTAACCCAGGCCTTGGCCCCGTTGAGGACGTAGCCGCCGGCGACGGCTTCGGCCCGCGTGGTCATGGCGAGGGCGTCGGAACCCGCGTGCGGCTCCGAGAGGCAGAACGCTCCGACCCAGTCGCCGCTCGCCAGCCGCGGCAGGTAGGCGCTGCGCTGCTCAGGAGCCCCGTGCTGCACCAGGAGCTGTTGCGGCAAGCCGTTGGTGACGCTCATTATCGTGGCGTGCGAGGCGTCGGCCGCCGCGATCTCCTCGAGCAGCATCACGTAACTTACGTTGTCGAGTCCGGTCCCGCCGTACTCCTCTGGCGTCGTCACGCCGAGCAACCCGAGCTCGCCCATCTTGCGCAGCGTTCGCCAGGGGAAGCGCGGTCTCCTGTCGAGGTCGGCGGCGACCGTGGCGATCTCGGCTCGTGCGAACTCGCGCACGGCCGCCTGCAGCGCCAACTGATCTTCAGATAAGGAGAAATCCACGCGAACCGGCTCTCTGACGTATCTCGGCGAGTATACCGGGGTAAGCGCTCGACTAGACTGTGGCATGACCGCCAGAGAACTACTGCTGCGCGTGCCCCGCGCGATCAAGCCCGACGCGCTGGCCCCGGACGCCGTCATCCAGTTCGATACCGCCGAACCCATCCACTACGTTGTCGAAGGCGGCGTTGTCCGCTTCGAGGACGGCACGGCGAACAGCGCTGACGTCACGGTGAGGGTCAAGGACGAGGACCTCGTGAAGATGCTCGAGGGCAAGCTGAACCCGATGACCGCCCTCATGACCGGCCGGTTGAAGGTCAAGGGTGACGTCGGGCTCGCGCAGCGGCTGATCCGCTCGGTCGACCGCGACGTGCTCATGGCCGAGGACAGCGCCTAGTCAATTCTGGCCGGGCCGTCGCCCGGATAGAAGACGACCTCGTGGCCGGCGTAGCGCCCGCCTAGGTAGCGGAACACCGCGCTGAACAGACCCGGTCGGTCGAGCCACGGCAGGAAGTAGCGGTCGCCTTCCCATAGCGGCAGCGCCGGCACGGCGGCGGTTTCGATCCAGTGCAGTTCGCCTTCGTCGCTGGGAGCAAGCGTGCCCGAGAAGGCAGTAACCAGGTAGACGAAGACGTACCAGTCGTCGTCACCGTCGAAGTCAGGGAAGGTGATGAAGCCCTTCAGCCGCGCCTCCTCGACGGTGAGGCCCGACTCCTCAAGGACCTCGCGCGCCAGGCAGGTCTCTGGCGACTCGCCGGCCTCGAACTTGCCGCCAAGACCGTTGTACTTCCCCGCCTGGGGGTGGGCGCCGTCGGCCGGCCGTCGCAGCATGAGCGTCTTGTCGCCGTCGCGGACGTAAGCGAGCGTGCAAAGCTTCAGCCCCATGGGCCGCGCTCCGTGGTGTCGCGGCGCACGTCCTTCATCACGCCACGCAGGCGGGCGGTGAGTTCCGGCGCGTCTTCGAGCTCACCGCCGCGCCGGCGCCTTACCCGCAGCTTCGGCGCCAAGCTCAAGCCGTGCTGCCGCAGATAACCGGCCAGGAACCCTACCGTCGAGAGCTCGTCGACCCCGGGCGCGGACAGCGTCACGCGCTCCCGTGAACCCGACGCCGACTCCAGCACGAGCAGCAGCGAGAACGCTCCGGCCGAGCGCTCGATGAACAGCTGCTCGAGTCGTTCGGCGCGCATCAAGCGACCGCGACGTCGCCGTCGCGGTCGAGTCCGAAAGCCTTGTGAACCGCACGCAGCGCGTCCTCGGCCCGCTCGGCGGGGATAAGCACGCTAATGCGCACCTCGCTGGTGGTGATCATCTCGATGTTGGCGCCGCTACTGGCCACGGCCTCGAACATCGTCGCGGCGATCCCGGGGGTCGAACCGATGGCGATGCCCACGATGCTTAGCTTGGCGACGCCGTCGCCGACCTCGGCCTGCGCGCCCATCTCGGCGAGCACGGGCGCAAGCGCCTCGAGCGCCTCGTCGACGGCGTCCATCTTGACGATGAACGCCATCTGCTGGCGACTGTCGCCTGCGCCCTTCACGCCCTGGATGATCATGTCGACGCTCACGCCGGCTCGACCAAGGGCGTTGAAGATACGGCCGGCCACGCCCGGCCGGTCGGGCAGGGTGTGAAGGTCGATGCGGGCGTGGTTGAGGTCGAGCGCGACGCCCGTCACCGGTCTCTGACTGATCATGTTCCCCTCCGCAGCGCTCTTCAGGTCGGTGACGATGGTACCGGTAACGTGGCTGAACGACGAGCGCACGTGGACCTTCACCCCGTAACGCCGCGCGTACCAGACGCTGGTCGGGTGCAGCACCTTGGCGCCCTGGCTGGCCAACTCCAGCATCTCGTCGTAGTCGATGCTGTCTAGCTTGGTCGCGCTAGGCAGCAGGTGCGGGTCGGTGGTGTAGATGCCGTCGGTATCGGTGTAGATCTCGCAGGTCTCGGCGCCGAGCGCCGCCGCCATGGCGACGGCCGTCGTGTCGGAACCACCGCGTCCGAGGGTGGTGATGTCGCCGTCTTTGGTGACGCCCTGGAACCCGGCGATGATCGCGACGTCGACCTCGACCAGCGCCTCCCTTACGCGCTGCGGGTCGAC
>DASROV010000503.1:0-10516 GCA_035646755.1 Trueperaceae bacterium
CCACACGTGATAGACGTCGACGACCGCGCCCACCCAGGGCGAGTCGAGCCGGGCGGTGAGCGCGTCCGCCTCGCCGAGGGTCGCGATCACCGAGCGGTCGGCGGCGAACATCGGATGCAGCGGCTCGATGCCAAGCCGCACGCCGCGCTCGGCCGCGTGCGGCAACACCGCGGCGATGCCGTCCTCGACCATCTGCCGCGAACCCGGCAGATCCTTGCCGACCACGCCACCGCAGACGAGGACCAGTACGTCGGTGCCTAGTTCGGCGGCTTCGTCGACGGCGCGCAGGTTGTCATCGACGCGAGACTGACGCTCAGCCGCAGTCGCAGCGGGGAAGAAGCCGCCGCGGCAGAGGCTCGACACGCGCATCCCGGCATCGCGGACCGCACGCGCCGCGATGGAGATCGGGACCTCGGCGAACTGCTGCCGCCACGGCGCGATCCAAGGCACCCCGGCGCGGGCGCAGGCGTCGACCATGGCGATGAGGTCGGGGCCGCCTACTCGGTCGAGAGGGCGGACCGTGGCGGTGTTGAGGCTGAGGCGTTCCAGGCTTGAGTCGCTCACGCGTCGATGCCAGCGAGCCTCAGCACTGGCCGCATGCGTTCCGCCGCCGCTGCCGGGTCGCGCAACACGCCGGCCTGATCGGCCAGCCGGAACAGGTCGGACAGGTGGATGATGCTGCGGGCGCTCTCCAGCCCCGCGACCATGCGGAAGTGGTCTTGAAAGCCGTTGAGGTAGGCGAGGAAGACGATGCCCGTCTTGTAGTAGAAGGTGGGCGCCGCGAAGATGTGCCGCGACAACGCCACCGTCGGCTCGAGTACTGCCCGGTAGCGCTCGACGTCGCCGGCGTCGAGCGCCTGCAGCGCGGCCGAGGCCGCCGGCCCGATGGCGTCGAAGATACCGAGCAGGGCGTCGGAGTGGTGCTCGCCGTCGCCGAGGATGAGTTCGGGGTAGTTGAAGTCGTCGCCGGTGAACATGCGCACGCCCTGCGGCAGGCGCGCCCTGAAGGCGACCTCGTGAGCGGCGTCGAGCAGCGACAGCTTGATGCCTTCGATCTTGTGCGCGTGCCGCGCCAGTACGTCGAGACAGACGTCCATGGCCACCGCGACGTCGCGCGAGCCCCAGTAGCCGGCCAGCGCCGGGTCGAACATCTCGCCGAGCCAGTGGATTATCACCGGCTCCTTCACCTGCGAGAGCACGCGCTCGTATACCTGCGCGTAGTCGTCGGGGCCCGCCGCGGCCGCGGCAAGGTGTCGGCTGGCCATCACGACCACGCGCCCGCCTGACGCCTCGATGTGCTCACACTGCTCGTCGTAGGCCGCCGCGATCTGCTCGAGCGTCGCGGGCCCGGCAGGCAACTGGTCGGTGCCGGCGCCGCAGACGATGCGGCCGCCGGCCGCGCCGGCCGCGGAGCAGGCGCGCGCGATCAAGGCCCTGGTGGCCGCGTAGTCGAGGCCCATGCCGCGCTGGGCGGTGTCCATCGCCTCGGCCACTCCCAACCCGTACGACCACAGGTGCTCGCGGAACCTCAAGGTCGCGTCCCAGTCGATGGCCGCCTCGCCGGCGTCCGGGCCGAGGGGATCCTTGACGACGTGTGCGGCCGCGTAGGCGACCCGCGAGGTGAAGGGCGCTTCAGGTTTAGCGAAGAAGGGCGCCTGCGCGCTGGGTAGGTAGCTCGACAGGGTCCCGTCGGCGAGTGGCAGCTTCAGGGGACCGCTCATATCGTCACGCTCATAGTGCCAACTCCGGCACGTCGACCCAGCGACGCTCGCGCCACGAGGTCAACCCGAGCTCCGCCAACTGCACGCCGCGCGCGCCGGCCAGCAGGTCCCAGTGGAACGGCTCGTCCCATACGACGTGGCGCAGGAAGCGCTCCCACTGGACCTTGAAGCCGTTGTCATAGGCATCGTTGGTGGGCATCTGCGTCCAGCCGCCTTGGAAGTCGATCGGGTTGGGCACGTCGGGGTTCCAGACGGGCTTCGGCGTGGCGTTGCGGTGCTGGATCTTGACCTCGCGCAGGCCCGCGACCGCGCTGCCGTGCGTGCCGTCGACCTGAAGGGTGAGCAGGTCGTCGCGGTAGACGCGTACTGCCCAGGAGGAGTTCATCTGCGCGATGACACCGCCCTCGAGCTGGAAGATGGCGTAGGCGGCGTCATCGGCGTCGGCGTCATAGCGCTCACCCTGCTCGTCGAAGCGCTCGGGGACGTGGTTGGCGCCCAGCGTGACCAGCGAGCGCACCGGCCCGAAGAGACCGGCGAGCACGTACTCCCAGTGAGCGAACATGTCGAGGATGATGCCGCCGCCCTCGGCCGCGCGGTAGTTCCAGGAAGGTCGTTGCGCTGGCTGCCAATCGCCCTCGAACACCCAGTAGCCGAACTCACCGCGTACCGACAGGATGCGGCCGAAGAAGCCGCTGTCGATGAGGCGTTTGAGCTTGAGCAGGCCGGGCAGGAACAGCTTGTCCTGGACCACGCCGGTCTTGACGCCAGCGTCACGCGCGATTCGCGCCAGTTCCAGCGCGGTATCGAGGTCTTCGGCCACCGGCTTCTCGCAGTAGACATCCTTGCCTGCCGCGATTGCCTGCCTCACCGCTGCCGCGCGGTGCGAGGTGGACAGGGCGTCGAAGTAGACGTGCACGTCGGGCTCGGCGAGCGCCTCGGCCAGGTCCGTGGTGTAGCGCTTCAGGCCGTGTGCCTTGGCCAACCGCGACAGCTTGTCCTCGTTGCGGCCGACCAGGATCGGTTCGGGCATGATTCCGCCCTGCGGCCCGCGCACCCCGCCCTGCTCGCGGATCGCCAGGATCGACCTCACCAGGTGCTGGTTGGTGCCCATGCGGCCCGTGACGCCGTTCATCACTATGCCAACGCTGGTCTCGCTCACGGCTCGCCCACTGTTCGTTCGATCACTGCTTCTCCCTGCGCTTCCCGCGCTCTCGGCGCTGGCTTCAGCGTAGCCCTCGTCGCGACCGATCGGCTCTGCCACCGACTGAATCCGCCTCTTACCGATTACCGACCCTGGCCCCAATCGGCTTTCAACCCCACTCGAACCCCGTCGCTGCCACCACCGACGTCGCGGCCATCACCGGCGTCGCCGGCCGCGTAGGATCGGTCGCTTGCGCCACCTTCGTCATGCGCTGTAGCGTGCGCACCACGCTCAAGCCGAAGGCCTCGAACCTCGTGGCCAGCAGCGCGCCGCGCACGGAGTCGAGGAACACCGGCAACCCGTCGGCGTATTCGGCGATCTGGTAGAGCAGCGGCTCGACGGCCGCGAGGTCCCGCGTGACGAGCGGGCCGACGTGACGGTGCGAGCGCCCCGAACGGATAGCGGCGTAGCCGATGGGCTCCCCAGCGCGCTCGGCGACGACGAGAGTCGCGCTCTCCTCGGCCGCCAAGTGCTCCAGCAACGACGCGCGGTCGAAACCGGTCTCGGCCCGGTCCAGCGCCGTGAGGCTCGCGAGGTCGGCGGGTCCGGCGAGTCGCACGCGGACAGCCCCCGCCGGCCGTACAGCCAACCTCCCGGCCCAGCGGTCGATGGTCGCGACCGTCTGGAAGCCACGGCGCTCGTACAGCGGGGCTCCGAACTCGGTGGCGTCGAGGCCGACCACGCCACCTTGCGGCGCCGACCAACTGGCTAGCGCGGCGTCCATCACGGCGGAGCCGATGCCTTGTCCGCGTGCGTCTGGACTGACGATCACCATGCCGAGCCAGGCCAGCGCCCCGGCGGTAGCGACCGGCGCTACCCCTTCGTAACTGACCAACGTCGCGGTACCCACCAGCTCCCCCTGCCGACGCGCGGCCACGGCGCCCTCAGGGTGCAGGTCGACCAAGCGCCGCCAGTCCGCTTCATCCTGGTTCCAGCCGATGGAGGCCGACAGCGCGGCGGCGGCCGCGACGTCGGCCTTGCTGAGCCGGTCAAGCCGCACGCCGGGTGCGGGGCTCAGGCCAGCCATGCCTCGAGGTTGGCCGCCACGAAGGCGTCGTCGGTGAGGTCGGGGTGGTCCCGGTAGATGCGTTCGATCTCTTCGGCTTGGCCGGGCGAAAGGCCCTCGTCTGGGTCAAGGCACCAGATGCCCTCGAGCAGATCTTGGCGTCTCAGCACTTCGTGCACGCCGGCGATGACGCCGTGGAAGCGGTTGGCGGCGTCGAAGACGGCGGCGTTGGCGTCTGTCCAGCGTGCTGCGCGCGTGAGCAGCTCGGCGGGAACCGTCGGCTTAGCGCGGACGGCCTTGACCTCCTCGAGCAACTCGACCGCGGCGCGCGTCCACACCGCCCATTGGCCAAGCAGGCCGCCGACGATACGCTTCTCGACGGTCCGGCCGGCGACCTGCACCCGGTAAGGCGTGAGCAGGTCGACCACGATGTTGTCGTCGTTGCCGGTGTAGAGGGCGATATCGTCGGCGCGCGAAGACGCGGCGACGGCCCTCACGACCTCGAGCGTGGCGTACCTGTCGAACGGCGCGATCTTGATCGCGACCAGCCCGGGCAGCTCGGCGAACTCGCGCCAGAAGTCGTAGCTGAAGCGCCGGCCGCCGACTGCCGTCTGCAGGTAGAAGCCGACGATGGGAAGCGCTTGCGACACCTCGCGGGCGTGTGCGACGAGAGCAGCCTCGCTCTGGTCATCGAGTCCCCGGAGGCTGAGCAAGGCTAGGTCGTAGCCAAGGGAGGCGGCCAAGTCAGCCTCGGCCAGCGCCTGCTTGGTCTCGCCGAGAACGCCTGCGACCTTCAGGAAGGGCCGCCCCACCACCGAAGCGTCGGCGGTCTCGGCGGCAAGGCGCAGCACCGGCTCGAGCAGCCCGACGTCGCGGATCTCGAACTGGGTGGTGTGCACGCCGACGGCGACGCCGCCAGCACCGGCGGCGGCGTAGTAGCGGGTGAGAGCCCGCTGGCGCCTCTCGTCGAGCCGACGCTCGGCGTTCAGTGCAAGGGGATGCGCGGGGATTACCGTGCCGCCATGCAGCAGCTCCGCTTGCGCCGCCGTCAGCTGTCGAGCCATCAGAACTTACCGGTCCTCACCTGGAACTTCGTCGGCTTGCCGTGGGTCTCGCCGCCGGCGGTGAGCCAGTCGGCCACCCAATCGACGGCCGTGTTGAGCGCCACGCGCGGATATCCGAACAGCGCATGGCAGCGTGAGGCGTCGTTGAGCAGCGCCGTGCCTTGCTCCTCACCCGTGAAGACCGGCTCCTTGCCGAGCCGAGCACCGAGTCGCTCGGCGAGTTTGCGCACCGAGGCGGTCTCGGGTCCGGTGAGGTTGAGGATCGTCGCGGGGGCCGAGCACAGTGCGATGGAGCGCAAGGCGACCTCGTTGGCGTCACCCTGCCAGATCACGTTCACTTGGCCCATCGCCAGGTCGATCGGCTTGCCGTCGAGCACCGCCAGCGCCAAGTCGACGAGCACGCCGTAACGCAGCTCGACGGCGTAGTTAAGCCGCAATAGCGTAACGGGCGTGCCGTGCAGCTCGGAGAAGTACTGGAACATGCGCTCGCGGCCGAGGCACGACTGGGCGTACTCGCCTACCGGTCCGGTCGGGTCGTCCTCGGTGGGGCCACCTGAGGTCAAGGGCGAGAGTGGGTAGACGTTGCCGGTCGAGAACGCCACTATTCGCGCTTCGCGGTAACGCTCGGCGACCTTGCCGGGCAGGTAGGTGTTCATCGCCCAGGTCCTGGGCTCCTGCCCGGTGCTGCCGAACTTCATGGCGGCCATGTATATGACGTTCGCCGCGTCGGGCAACTTCGCCAACTGCTCGTCGTCGAGGAGGTCGGCGCGCACGACGCGCACGCCGGCGTCCTGCAGGCGGCGCGCGGCCGCCTCGTCGGAGAAGCGCGAGACGGCGATTACCTGCGCGCCGTTACCCGCGGCGTCTAGCGCGTTGCGCGCCAGCAGCGCCAGGCTAGGGCCCATCTTGCCACCGGCGCCAAGCAGCATAAGGTCGCCCGTCAGCGCGGACATGTCCGCCACCAAAGCGTCCGACGGCGTGGCCAGCAGCGCCTCTAGGCTCGCGACCGAGGTGATCGCGGGCAGGGGCTCAGTTGCCGTCGCCCGCAGGGACCGCAGGGGCTCAGTCACCGTCGTCAGCAGCGGCCTTGCGCCTCCTGAACAGCCGCGCCACGGCGCGCTGCACCGGCGGCATGCCGAGGAGGAAGGTCACCGTGATGCTGACCCATAGCAGCGCGCTTATCGGACGTGTGAGGAACGGCTCGAGGGAACCGCCCGAAAGCAAAAGGCCGCGCCTTAGGTTGGCATCCAGGATCGGCCCGAGCACCACGCCCAGGATGAGCGGCGCCAGCGGGAAGCCGAAGGCGCGTAGGACATAACCGATGACGCCGTAAGAGAGCATCACCCAGATATCGAAGGTGCGACTGGCGATGGCGAAGGCGCCGACCGTGCACAGCACCATGATTATCGGCATCAAGCGCGTGGCCGGGATGCGCAGCACTGTAAGCAAGGGTTTGGTGAGCAATATGCCAAAGATGCCCATCGCCAGTGTGGCCATGAAGACCATGGCCGTGACCTCGTAGACGAAGGCCGGCGACTCGATCATGATCAGCGGGCCTGGCCGGATGCCGTGGATGAACAGCGCGGCCAGCAGCACGGCGGCCGGAGCCGAGCCGGGCACCGCGAGCGTGAGTACCGGGATGAGGGCGCCAGGAACGGCGGCGTTGTTGCCTGTCTCGGCGGCCATGAGACCCTCGACCGAGCCCTTGCCGAACTTGTCCTTCTCCTTGCTGGAGCCGCGGGCGGCGGCGTAGGAAACCCAGGCGCCCATGTCTTCGCCGACGCCGGGGATCAGGCCCATCAGCGTGCCGATCAAGCCCGAGCGGATGATCGTCTGCCAGTAGCGGAAGACCTCGCGTACCTTGGGTATCACCGAGTCCATAGCGTTTGTAACGGCCGTGGCCGCGGGTTGGCGCATGACGAAGAGGATCTCGGTGAAACCGAACATGCCGACCAGGACAGGCAGCAGCCCGAAGCCGCCGGCGAGGTCGGTGTTGCCGTAGGCGAAGCGCGCGTACGCGTAGATGCCTTCTTGCCCGACCATCGCGACCAGCAAACCGATGAAGCCCGCGATCCAGCCCTTGAGCGGGTCGTCGAGGGCGGTGAGGCGGCCGGCGATGACGATGCCGAAGATCGCCAGCCAGAAGAACTCGTACGACTGGAAGCGCAGCGCGGCCTCGGCCAGGCCGGGGGCGATGGTGGCAAGCAGGATCATGCCGATCATGCTGCCAAGGAACGAGCCGGCGGTGGCGATGCCCATGGCCTTGCCGGCCTTACCGGCCCGCGCCAGGGGGTTGCCGTCGAGCGCGGTGGCGGCGTTGGCCGGCGTGCCGGGGATGTTCAGGAGGATGGCGCTGCGCGAGCCCCCGTAAATGGCGCCGACGTACATGCAGATGAGCACCAGGATGGCCTCGCCCGACGGCATGCTGAAGGTGAGCGTGGTCAGTAGCGCGACGCCGAGGGTCGCGGTAAGCCCAGGGAGCATGCCGACAACGATGCCGAGCAGCGTCGCCCAGGCGATGTTGAAGAGCGAGCCAGGTGTGAGGAAGCCGATGATGCCCTGGAAGAAATAGTTGAGGCCCTCGAACATCAGGCCCTCGCCTTCTTCGTCGTGTTCAGGATCATGGGAGGTTCACCAGGAACACTCGTTCGAACACGAACGGAACAGCGTACGCGGTGGCGCCGGCGATGGCGGCGGCGATTGCCACGCGCATGACCGTCGACCTGGTGTCTTTCATGGCGGCCAGCTCGTAGAACACGATAGAGACGAACACGAACAGGAACACTGCCAGCCAGAACGGCATGCGGCCGACCATGATGCCGCCGAAGACGACGGCCAGAACCAACGTGACGAGCATGCGCCGGTTAGACGGCGCCTCGTACCCAGCCACTTCGCCGCCGATCGCGCCGGAGGCTACCGCGCCGGAGTTTACAGCGTCCTCCTCCGCGCTCATGGGCGCCGAGATGTACGCGGCCTGATCGTCGGCCACGCCGGGCGTGTCGGCCGCCTCGCTGACCGTCGGTTCATCGGCCGGAGTGCCCTGATGCGTAAGATAGCGAACCAGCATTATGGCGCCAAGGAGCGCGATTACCGCCCCCAGGAGGCCGGGAACCAGGCCGGGCGCGGAGTAGATGCTCCCGCCGATCGACTCGTAACGGGGCATGCGCCACGACTCGAAGGCGACGACCGCGCCGAAGAGGATGAGGACGATTGACGAACCGAGGTCAGATCTCGCCATGCGCTATGAGCGCTCCCCTCGCCGTGCTGCGGTAGGCGAGGGGAGCGCTTCGCTAACTCGTTACGGCCGCTCGATGCCGAGCGTGCTCGGATCGATGGGGGCCTTGCCACCGTCGTAGAGCGTCCAAGCCTGGTGCGCTACCGACGGGATGGCCGCGGCGAGGGCCTCTTCGCCGTACATCGGGTCGAACAACGCGCCGCGCTCGGCGGCGTAGGTGCGAAGGGCCTCGGAGTTCTCCATGACGTCTTCCCAGACCATGTCCATGGTCTGGACTACCTCTTCGGGGATGCCCTTGGGCGCCCACAGGCCGAAGTAGTTGGTCGGGATCCTCAGGTCGGGGAGCCAGTCGGTGATGGCCGGAATCTCGCCGACGCCCTCGAGCGTGAGCGGCTGTTCGCTGTAGGCGGCCAGGGCGCGAAGGCGGCCAGCGCGCAGCATCTCGGCTTCCTCGACCGCAAGCTGGGTGACGACGTCGGCTTCACCGGCGACGGTCGCGATCACGGCCGGGTTGCCGCCGTCGTAGGGGACGTGACGGTACTCGATGCCGGTCGCGGCCGCGATGGCCTCCATGACGGTGTGCCCGGCGGAGGAGAGTCCGGCCGTGGCGACCGGGATCTGGCCGGGATTGGCCTCGAAGGCGGCCAGCAACTCGTCGAAGGTCTGGTAGGGCGTGTCGGGGTTGACGGCGATGACACCGGTGTTGGAGACGCCGAAGTAGAGGTGCCAGTCTTCGACGTTGGTGTCGAGCATGTCGAGCACGGCGTAGGTGCCGAGGTCGCGCACGGCGCCGGCGGCCCAGGTGTAGCCGTCCTTGTCGGCGTTGAGGACGTTGGTCGTGCCGACCGAGCCGGAGGCGCCCGGCTGGTTGACGACCACGACGCTGGTGCCGAGCTCCTTCTCGAGTTCGGCGGCCATGACGCGCGTCACCTGGTCGGTGGAACCACCTGCGGCCCATGGGACGATGATGTTGATGGGGCGGTCGGGCTGCCAGGGGTAGTCTCCCTGGGCCAGAGCGGTGCTCACTAACAGGCCGAGAGCGGCCGTGAGCATGAGTGCGTTGCGCAGCAATCGGTTCACGTAAGGCTCCTTCCGCGGCCCGGGATGGGTACCGCGTTGGTGGCCGGCTCTCGTCTGGCCTTCGCGCTGTGGTGGGCAACGGTAGCAAGGTCACGGTCGACCCGACTAGGCTGTCCTTTCGCGGCCGCGTTGAGAACGATCGCCAGCGTTTGATTCAGAATGAAAGTATCACGGTGGGCACGGGCGGTCAACGCGGCGCTCAGGGTATTAAGACTACTTGAAGACCGACCCACGCGGAGGTGTGCGCTTTGGCAGTTAACCCGTTGCGAATCGCGCTCGTTGGTGCCGGCGCGAACATCGCCGGCCAGCATCTGGCCGCCATCGAGGCGAATCCCGACCTCGAGTTGACGGCTGTGTGTGACGTCAACACGGCGGCGCGCTCACGCCTTGCTGAGCGCACCACGGCGCCGTTCCACGCCGACATCGAGACCTTGCTGGCCGAGAGCGCGCCCGACATCGTCGCGGTCACCACGCCCCACCCGTTCCACCTGCCCATCGCCGAGGCGGCGTTCGCGGCCGGCGCGCACGTGTTGGTCGAGAAGCCGATGGCCGTAACCGCTTCCGAGGCCGACCGGATGATCGCGGCCGCGAAGCGAGCCGACAGGCTCCTTGCCGTGTCGTTCCAGCAGCGCTTCTCACCCCTTACTGAGCGGCTCCACGAGTGGGTCGCCTCGGGAGAACTCGGCGCGGTACAGCGGGTCGCCGTGAGCGAGCCGTGGTTGCGCACTGCGGCGTACTTCGCGATCACCAACTGGCGCGCGACCTGGCGCGGCGAGGGCGGCGGCGTGCTGCTGAACCAGGCGCCGCACGCGCTCGACCTGCTCACCTACTTGCTCGGGTTGCCAAGACGCGTTACCGGCTTGACGCGCACGGCCAGGCACGGCACCGAGACCGAGGACACCGCCCACGCCCTGCTGGAGTGGGAGGACGGCTGCGTCGGCTACTTCCACAGCTCGACCACCG
Source organism: Trueperaceae bacterium (assembly GCA_035646755.1). Taxonomy (GTDB): domain Bacteria; phylum Deinococcota; class Deinococci; order Deinococcales; family Trueperaceae; genus DASRWD01. The sequence continues at coordinate 10,271 of DASROV010000503.1, forward strand.
AACCCGAGACAGGTAGGCGGCTCGAGCTCATCGCCGACCGGGCCAAGGTCGTCGCCGAAGGCAACCTTCTTAGCCGCACCGACTTCGAACCGGGTCTCACACACCACGCGGCCAGGGACCCCGAACCTTTCGGCCGCCCCCGGCTGGTCACCTGGCCGCCAGAGGAGCTCGCCTTCTCCGCCACCCACGTGCCCGTATACGCTGACCTCGTCGCCGCCATCCGCGAGGACCGGGCGCTGCGGTGCG
>DASROV010000504.1:0-12103 GCA_035646755.1 Trueperaceae bacterium
GGACCGACAGCGTCACCGAGTAGCCGTGGTCCCTGGCGGCGTCGTGCATGCCGCGCACGAATCGTGCGAAGAAGCCGCTCGACAGCGAACCGTCGATGCCAGGGTTGAGGAGCTGGATGGCCCAGGTGCGCCCGCTCGAGAGGCTCCGCGCTGCTCTCAGGGGGTGGTAGTCGAGACTGGTAGCGCTGTCCACTACGCGTTCGCGCGTCTCTGGCCGCACCCTGGGGTCCCCATTCAACGCCAAGGACGCGGTCGAAACCGATACGCCGGCCATGCGCGCGATGTCTCGGATGGTGCTCATAACCCCTAACCTGGTGGCGGCGAAAACGCCGTCTGAGAGGCAATCGAACCGGTTCGACGGGCGGCCTGTTAGACCTACGGAAACGCCCGTTGGGTCGAGACTTGAACCTGTGGAGAGATGCTAGCGCCGGGCTTGGGGCGGTGTCAAACGGCGGTCGTTCCCGTCGCGAGACGCGGGTAAGCCGCACATCAATATTAGCGCCACCTTGACTTTAAGAGCATATGGCCCTATCTTTTGAGTTAGGTATGACTAAACATAAGGGTCAAAGAACACAGTTCGCGCCCGACCTGGGTCGTCGGACGCTGTTGCGGTCGGGCTTGGCGGCCGGGGTCGGCACGCTGCTTGCTCAGCTGGCTCGGCCCCTCGACGGGCTCGTGCTCGCTCAAGGGGCGCCTGCGGGCGAAGCAGCCGGCCACGCCACTGGTCACTCCGCCGAGAGTGCCGCTGGTCGCGCCGCCGACTACCCGGGCCAAGCTGCGGGTCACGGCTCCCACCACGGCGCCATGACCACGGTCGGCGAGGTCGACAACGCGCGCAACGGCTTCGATCCGCACGACATCCTCACCGACTGGGACGGCGGCCGCGTCTCGACCGCTGCGAACGGCCAGACCATAAGGCACTACACCATCACCGCCGTCGACAAGGAGATCGAGATCGCTCCCGGCCTGTTCTTCCCGGCCTGGACCTATAACGGACGAGTTCCTGGCCCGACCCTTCGGGTCACCGAAGGCGACCGCGTGCGCCTCACCTTCGTCAACGGCGGCAGCCACCCGCACACAATCCACTTCCACGGCATCCACTCCGCGGCCATGGACGGCGTACCTGGCGTCGGCGCCGGCATGATCGAGCCGGGTGACAGCACCGTCTACGAGTTCGACGCCTTCCCGTTCGGCAGCCATCTCTATCACTGCCACGCGGTGCCGCTGAAACGACACATCCACAAGGGGCTATACGGCGCGTTCATCATCGACCCCGACCCGGCTCGTCACCCCGAGCAGGAGGCGGTGGCTCGGTCACGGCTGTTGGGGACGCCCGAGAACCAGCGCTGGCAGGAGTTGGTCATGGTCATGAACGCGTTCGACACCAACTTCGACGACGAGAACGAGGTCTACGCCGCCAACACCATCGCTCACGCCTACATGAAGAAGCCGATCCGCGTCGACCGCAACCGACCGGTGCGCATCTACCTGAGCAACCTCGTCGAGTTCGACCCCATCAACTCGTTCCACCTGCACGGCAACTTCTTCGATTACTACGACCACGGCACCACGCTCACCCCCACCCTCAAGACCGTCGACACGGTCATGCAGTGCCAGGCGCAGCGCGGCATCCTCGAGCTTTCGTTCGCGGGCTTCGAGCCGGGGCTCTACATGTTCCACGCGCACCAGACCGAGTTCGCCGAGCTCGGCTGGATGAGCATGTTCGAGGTGGCGTGATGGAGGCCGTTTCAGTGCCTGCCGATCGAGCCTGCAAGGTCGCGCCATGAACGAGGCCGTCGGTCGTCCCGCGCCGCGCCTCACCTGGCTGTGGGCCGTCATCCCGCTGGCGATCCTGGCCGGCCTCATCGCGCTTTTCCTGGTAACCGACCCCCTCGCTCCTCTTGGGGTGTCGGTGCCGCCCATTGAGCAGCTCACCGTCGAGCGCACGGTCCTCGACGACGACGGCATCACGCTGTTCGTGCGCGCCGGTGGCAGCGAGCCCATCGGCATCGCCCAGGTACAGGTCGACGGTGCCTACTGGGAGTTTAGCCAGGAGCCTGCTGGCGAACTCGCACGCCTGCAGACCGCGCGGCTCGACATCCCCTACCCGTGGGTCGAGGACGAAACGCACCACGTCGTCGTGCTAAGCAACACCGGCGTGCCGTTCGAGCACACCATCGAGGTAGCGGAGCCATCGCCACAACCGACTCCGGCTCGATTCATGGCTTTCGCACTGCTCGGGCTCTACGTCGGCGTGGTGCCCGTCGGCCTCGGCTTGCTTTTCTACCCGTTCCTTAAGACGCTGGGCCGCCGTGGCCTGCAGTTCCTTCTCGCCCTCACCGTCGGCCTCTTGGCGTTCCTGCTAATCGACACGCTGCTGGAGGGGATGGAACTGGCGGCGGGCGCTGCCGGCGCCTTCCAGGGCAGCGCGCTCGTGTGGCTGGCGGCTCTCGTTTCCTTCGTCGTGCTCTTCGCCATCGGCCGCCGTGGCGGCCGCGCCCCAAACGGCCTCGGCTTGGCCACCTACCTCGCGCTCGGCATCGGCCTTCACAACCTCGGTGAGGGGCTGGCGATCGGCGCCTCGTTCGCCAGCGGGCAGGCGGCGCTTGGAGCGTTCCTGGTCATCGGCTTCACGCTGCACAACATCACCGAAGGCATCGCCATCGCCTCGCCGCTCACGCGGCAGCGGGTCTCGCTGCTGACGTTCGTGCTGCTCGGGGCGCTGGCCGGCCTGCCGGCGGTGTTCGGCACCTGGCTGGGAGTGTTCGCCTTCTCACCACATTGGGCTGCGCTGTTCCTCGGCATCGGCGCCGGCGCCATCCTCCAGGTCATGGTCGAGGTAGGTGCCAGCCTCTTCCGCTCCGGCCAGCGCGAAGGCAAATTGCTGCCGGGCGCCAGCCTGGCGGGCTTCGTGCTCGGGGCGTTGGTGATGTACCTGACCGCGTTCCTGGTCAACGTCTAACTGTCAACGGTGGGCCCGGCACTTTTGGGACCGAGCTACATCCGCCAGATCATCGGGATCAACAGGGTAGACATGCCGCAGGTGATCATCGTCAGCGGGATGCCTAGCACCAGGTAATCGCGGAACCGGTAGCCGCCTGGCCCCATCACCATCAGGTTGGTCTGGTAACCGACCGGCGTTGCGAAGCTGGCCGAGGCGGCCATCATTATCGTGACCGCGAACGGCACCACGCTGATGCCAAGGGACTCGGCCATGCCGACGCCCACGGGGAACATCAGCACCGCCGCGGCGTTGTTGGTTATCACCTCGGTGAACAGCACCGTAACCAGGTAGAGGACGAACACCAGGAGGTGGGGGTTACCGCCCGAGATGTTCGACAGTCCGCCAGCGAGCAGGTCGGTGACGCCGGTCATCTCGAGCGCCCGCCCGAGCCCGAGAGCGGCGCCGATAACGAGCAGTACGGTCCAGTCGACCGACCGCCGGGCCGAATCGGGGGAGACGCAGCGGGTCAACAGCATCGCGCCGGCAGCGAGCAATGCGGCCGTGACCATCGGCAGCATCCCCGTCGTCACCACCACGACCATGCTGGCGAGCACGATCGAGGCGAACGCTCGACGCTCGAGATGAGGAGGCGACGAGTCGGGCACGGGACTCACCAAGTGGAAGTCACGCGAGTTCTTATGCGCTTCGACGAAGCCGGGCGCGGCCTCGAGCAGGAGCGTGTCACCGGCTCGCAGCACGATGTCGCCGACCTTCTGCTTCAGCCTCACGCCGTTGCGGGCCACCGCCACGATGGCCGCGCCGTAGTAGTTACGGAAGCGACCGTTGCGGATGGTGCGGCCGACCATCGGGCCACTGTCGGACACCACCGCTTCGACCAGGATGCGATCGGGACGGCGGCCGTCGAGCTTGAAGACCTGGCCTTCGGCCGGCGTCAGTCCTGGGATGCGCTGCAGCTCTAGTACCGAGTCGACCATGCCGACGAACACCAGGCGGTCGTCGCCGGCCAAGTAGTAGTCCGAGTCGACGGCCGGCGTGATCTGACCGGCCCTTTCGATCTCGATAAGGTACATGTGCGCGAGGTTCCGCAGCCCGGCGGCCTCGATGGTCTTGCCCACCAGGGGGCCACCGTCGGTGACCGTCATGGCTAGCGAGTACTCGCGGGGGTCGGAGAGCTTCTCCAGCAGCGGCTTCCTGGTGGGGAAGGCGCGGTCGCCGAACAGCACGATGAATGCAATACCGACTATGGCTGTCGGCACGCCGATGGCGGCGATATCGAAAAGCCCCAAGGTGATGTCGGCCCGCTGCCGGAGCAGGCCGGCGACGACGAGGTTCGTGCTGGTGCCGATGAGCGTGATGGTGCCGCCAAGGACGGCCGCGTACGACAACGGGATCATCAGCTTCGAGGCCGACATGTCGAGGTTGCGAGCCCACTCCCGCACGGCGGGGATCATTATCGCGACGAGGGGAGTGTTGTTGAGGAACGCCGAGAACACGGCGACCGGGCCCATCAACCGGAGCTGGGCAGCGCGTGCCGAGTGCGGACGGCCAAGCAGCTGCCTGGCGATCCACGAGACGACGCCGGTATCGCGCAGGCCCGCCGCGACGATGTACATCGCCGCGACCGTGATAAGGCCCTCGGAGCCGAACCCGCGCAAAGCCTCGTCCACCGGCGCGATGCCAAGCACCATCAGCAGCGTAAGGGCCCCACCGAAGGTGAAATCCACCGGCGCGCGCGTGAACGCGATGACTGCCAGCGCGCTGACAGTCACGACGACCGCGATGATCGCGTCCATGGGCACGAGAAAAGTGTCTCACGTCGGGATGTGAACGGCAAACTTGTGGGGAGGCGTTCGCCTCAGGCACCCACCAGCCAGACGTGCGGCGCGACGTATTCGACCTCGCCACCCCGCACCGTCAGTTGACAGCGGAACCGGGTGCTTGCCTCGCGTTCGACCCCGCGCGAGTCCCAAACTCGCAAGTGCTCGTCAGCGAGTTCGAGCACCGCGATGTCTGCCGCGGCTCCCACCTCCAGCACCGCGGTGCGTTTCAGTACCGAGGCGGGCGCGGAAGTGGCCGAGACGAGCACCTCCTCGACGCTGCATCCCGCCACCAGCATCTTGGTCATCACAGTGTTCATGTCGAAGGCGGGGCCGAGCGCTGAGCGGCGGTGTAGGTCGGTGCTGGTGATGGCCGGGCGGGAACCCGAACGGACCCAGGCCTCGGCCGCGGGGAACGAGAAACTGCCACTGCCGTGACCAACGTCGAGGTTCACGCCCCGTTCAAGTGCCTGCAACACGACTTCACGGGGTCGGCCGTCGCTCGCCACCACGCAGTTGTCGTACGGCGTGAAGCAGTGAGTGAGCACGTCACCGGCGCGCAGATGGTCGAGGACCATGCCGAGGTCTGGCGGCGACTCACTTACGTGCACCATGACGGCCAGCCCGGTTTCGTCGGCCGCCTTCCGCACCGCTGCCAGGGCCTCGGCGGCTTGCGGACCGACGGTGTTCGGCGACGCGCGGAGCTTGAAGCCCACGACCAGGTCTCGGTTGGCGTTCGCCACGCGCACCGCCGCCTCGACGTCGATCGCTCCCGGAGCCAGCAACTCACCGTATGGGGTCGTCAACCCGCCAGGTGCGAGGTTGAGGTAGGCGTACGACCGGGTCTTCGCCGTGCGTAACCGCTTCGCCAAACCGTGAAAGTTATAGGGCCCTGCGCTGCCCGCATCGACAACGGTGGTGACTCCGCTCGCAAGACTCACCCCATCGATTTCCATGCCCCAGAACGTGGCGCCGGGATAGGCGTGGACGTGCAGGTCGGTCAACCCAGGGGTCACCATGGCACCAGCAACGTCGGCCGAGCGGACCGCGTCCACCGGGTTCAGGGAGGTTCCGATGGCGACGATAAGGCCGCCTTGGATGCCGAGGTCGGCTACTCGCCAGCTTCCGCTGGCTGGGTCGAAAAGGCGGCCGCCTGTGAGTATGAGGTCGAGGGGCCTTGCCTTAGCCTCGGACACGGCTCGTCAGGCCCTCCAAGTCAGGGAACGCCGGCAGCGAGAAGCTGCCAGAGATGGCTCGGGCGGCCCTTAGCAGATCGAACTCACTGTCCGTGCGACCTATTAGTTGCATGCCTATGGGCATCCCCTCGCTACTCAGTCCGACCGGCAGTGCCACGCCGGGATGCCCCGAGATGTTGAACGGTGAGGTGTAGGCCGCGTTGCCGCCTCGACGGTGCGTCTTGGGGTTGCGGGCCGTGGTGGTGCGGGTCACTGGGCTGGTGGGGGTGAGGATCATGTCGGCGTCTGCCAAGACCTCGTCTACCTGTTGGCGCACCAACTCGCCAACGCGTAGCGCGTGAAGGTAGTCCGCCGCGCTGAGGAAGGCTCCGGGCAGGTTGTAGAAACCTGCGCTGGCTCCATAGCGGCCACGGTCCTTTCCGGGTCCCTCATGATCGAAGTAGTGCTCCGCCGCGATCACCACGAAGTTCGCCCTTACCCCGTCGTGGAGGATGTTGAGCGTGGGTCGGGGTAACTTCACGACCTCGTGACCGAGTTCAGTTATTACCCTGAGTGTCGATTCGAAGGCTCGCTGTATGTCGGGTTCCATGCCGACATCACCGATGTAGCCCTCTGGTACAGCTATGCGCAACCCTGTGGGAGCCGCCCGCACGTGTTCGATCCAGGCGTTCGGTTCTTCGCGCATCCTCTGACGGCTGTCGTCGCCGTCCGGATCGATCAGCAGTGCCGCCAGGACGTCCGCGGCGTCCTCGGCCGCCCTCGCAAGCACACTTACTTCCGAGACGCGGCCGTCGGTAACGCCCTCGGGCGGCACCCGTCGGTGGCCCGGCTTGACGCCAAAGAGCGAGTGTTGACCGGCCGGGAGGCGGACGGAACCGCCGCCATCGGTGCCGAGTGCGAACATCGCCAGGCGTGCCGCCACGGCAGCGCCCCCGCCGCTGGTCGAACCCACCGAGTACTCCTCGGGGAGCCAGGGGTTGTGGGGCGGCGGTGCGAGGTCGTCCTCACGCGGAAGGCTCCAGCCGAACTCGTTGAGGTTGTGTTTGCCCACCAGTACCGCTCCCGCCGCGCGCATGCGGCGAATCGCCTCCGCGTCACGCTTGGGCCGCCAATCCTTCATCAGCGGTGAGTTGAACGTGCAGACCATGCCCGCGGCCGGGATACTGTCCTTCGCCCCGAACGGGATGCCATGTAGAGGGCTGCGTGGTCCGCTCTGCGCCAGCTCGTCGCTCAACGCCGTGGCAGCCGCAAGTGCCCCTTCGCGGTCGACCGTGATGTAGCTGCGAACGGCTTGGTCGAAACGAGCGATGCGTTCCAGCTGGGCGTTGACCAGGTCGAGCGGCGTGTATTCGCCAGCCTCCATGGCCGTCGAAACCTCTACCAGACCGCCTTCGAGCGCGGCCGGCGGAATGGGTTGCGGTCGGCCTACCAGCCGAGATGACTCCTGGGGTGACGCTCCCTCTGCCTGCACCGGTTCGCGGGTCGAGTAAGCGGCGCGCCGCGGTAGGTCGGCAGCCACGCCTTCGTAGCCAGGAGATGACACGTCGCGAAGCCGGTCTGCCATGTCCCAGGAATCGACGACGTACTCGCTCAAGCGCTCGTGCTCCGCTTCGCTAAGGTTCAGCTTGGCGCGCTCGGCGAGGGCCGATACTATCTCGCCCGTGCTGGGCCGGGACTCGACTGCTTGCCGGCTGTGGGGGTTGTCGTCAGCCATCGTTGCCTCCGGTCGCTTACCGCTGCCGCTACTTGACGCCGCTAAGACTGATATGTAACATTTCAGATATTACACGATAGATAGGGTTCGTCAAGCGAACCTATCAATTCCTACAGGAGGCGAGCGCGATGGACTCAGCCAGCCTTTCCGCCATCCGCACGGAACGCGTCACGGATACCGTTTACCAGATGCTCCGCGAGCGGATCGTGGACCAGCGCTTCCAACCGGGCAGCAAGATCAACGTCGACGAGATCGCCAAGCAACTCGATGTGAGCCGCACTCCAGTGCACGAGGCGCTCACGATGCTGGCCACCGACGGGCTCGTGGAAGTCAAGCCGCGGCGCGGCACGTTCGTCACTGAGTTCACCTCGAAGGACTATGCCGAGACCCTTGACATCAGGCGGGCACTAGAAGTCCTCGCCTGCGAGACGGTGTGTCTATACGCGACTGGCGACGACATCACCGACCTCGAGAAGCTCGTGGACAACATGGCAGCCTCCGTTGGTGAGGCCAACGATGCCGCCGAGGCGGCCCGGATTCATGACGCCATTAACTTAGAGTTTCACTTGCGGTTGGTGAGCCTGTCCCGCAACCGACGACTTATCGCGATGTACTCGGATCTTCGCGCTCATCTCAAGATCGCCCGGGCGCACGTCGATGCCACCGAATGGCAGTCTCGTGTGCCGATAGAGACTCGCGAGCACCGCGACATCATCCGGGCTCTCGCCAAGCGCGACGTGACAGGCATGAAGTCAGCACTTGATGAACACCTCAGGCGCTCAACCGCCTCGCTGATAGCAGACGTTAAACGCGACGAAGGGAGGGAAACGAGCAGTTAGGACCGTCACCCGGCCGCCTCGGCCGAGCGCATCCCGATCTCAGGAGGAATAATGAAGCAACGAACATTCCGCCGTAGCCTGGTCGCCCTGGTCGCAACTTGTGCCCTCATCACCGGCACGGCAATCGCTCAGGACATCACGCTCGACATGCCGTCATGGCAGGCAACGGAGCCCGGCACGTCGGACTGGTGGAACGCGCTTATCGATGAGTTCGAAGCACAGAACCCCGGTGTGCACATCGAGTTCTCGCACGAGCCGTTCGCCGGCTACAACGACAAGATGGTCACCCGCTTCGCCGCGGGCAACCCGCCGGACATCCTCCACCTGCCCGCCGCCAACTTCATGATCTACGCCCAGGAAGGCTGGTTGGCGCCGCTCGACGACCGGCTCGCCGCGGCCGATAGCCCCGTCCTCGACCAGTGGACGCCCGTGCAGTCGAGCTGTGTTTACGAGGGGCAGACGTTGTGCGTCATCGTCCTCGGCTACGGCTACGTGCTCGGCTGGAACGAAGCGGCCTTCACCGAGGCGGGACTGAGCGGGCCGCCGACCAGCAGCGCCGAACTCATCGAGTACGCGCGCGAACTCACCGTCGACCGTGATGGCGACGGTAACATCGACCAGTACGGGTTCGTCTTCCCCACGGTCACGCATGCGGGCGTGGAGACGACTGCCACCTCGTTCCTCTTCGAGGCGGACCCCGATGGACATTGGGTCGACGCCGAGGGCCAACTCAACCGCGAGGCCGCCAAGGCCGCTTGGGCCGTCATGAAGCAACTGGTTGACGACGGCTCCGTTCCCCTCGGTCTCGACAACAACGGCAAGCGCCAGTTCTTCGTCGAGGGCCGGGCCGCGATGATGTTCGAGGGCCCGTGGATCCAGGGCAACATCGACAGCGCCGCACCAGAGATTCAAGCGGGCCTGCGCGTCGCGCCCCAGCCCACCAGCGGTCAGACCTACGGGGGCGCAAGCAACGTGCTTGCGATCCCGGCTGGGCTCGACCCTGAGCGCGAAGAGCTCGCCTGGAAGTTCATCGAGCTGTTCACTTCGGAGGAGTGGCAGGCCAAGTACGCCACCATCGCCGGCCAACCGCCGGCCCGTGCCGGCGTACTCTCCGAAGAGGTACTCGCCGAGAACGAGAACATGAGGCAGTACGTGGCCGCGGCCGAGAACGCTCGCGACTATGTCCCGCCGGGCATGGAAGAGAACTACACCCGCTTCCGTGATCTCGTCATCGAGGCAACACTCGCGGTTGTGGTCCAGGGCCAAGACCCCGACGTCGCCCTAGACCAACTGCAAGCCGAGATCGACCGCCTGAGGTAGACGCCTAGTCGCATGCGGGTTGTCGGGTTTCTCTCCCGACAACCCCTTGTGATTCCGGAGGCTCACAGCGTGACAACCAGTCAGGCGACCCACACAGGACTGCGACGACGGCGCACGCTCCGCAACGCGACCCGAAGCCGGCTTTACGCGTTCGCGTTGCTGGCGCCGGCGATCATCGTCGTGTTGCTGGTGATCGTCTACCCGCTGTTCATGGCAGCACAGATGAGCCTCCACGACATCAAGATCTTCCGCGCCGACCGCGGTCTAACCGGCGACGTCAGCCTCGCCAACTTCCGATACATGTTCGACAACCCGGCGTTCTGGCGATCGTTGCGGATCACGCTGTACTACGTTGCGTGCGGGGTCATCGGCTCGTTCGGGATAGGGCTCTTCACTTCGGTCCTACTCAACCAGCCGTTCAGGGGCCGCGCGCTCGCCCGCGTGCTGATGGTGCTGCCGTGGCCCATCCCGGGAGTCGTGGCGGCGACGATCTTCGTGTGGATGTTCAACTCCTCCTTCGGCGTGATCAACTATTTGCTGTTGCAACTCGGCATCGTGAACGAACCGGTTCAGTGGTTCACCCAGGCGGTCCCCGCACTTTTCGCCGTGGTGGCGGCCACGATCTGGAAGGGCTACCCCTTCTTCACGATCTCCTTGTTGGCCGGCATGCAGTCAGTTCCCAAGGAGCTCTACGAAGCGGCCAGGGTCGACGGTGCAAGCGCTGTCCAGCAGTTTCAGTTCATCACCATTCCGGCGCTGCGGCCGGTGATCGGGATCTCACTGGTAATCGCTACGCTATGGCAGTTCCGCGTATTCGACATCATCTTCGTGATGACCGGGGGAGGACCGTCGGGGGCGACTGAGACCCTTGCCATCCAGATCTACCGCGAGGCGTTCCAATATTTCGAGATGAGCTATGCCGCCGCTGTCGGCATGGTCACGCTTGCGCTCTCCGTGATAAGCACGTTCATATATCTGCGCCTCACGTCGAGGTCCTTCTACTGATGCCGGAAGGGGCGTAACTGAATGCCGCAACGTGGTCTCAACACGGCGGTCGTCTACGTACTGGTCATCGCCACTCTTGTCGTCTTGCTGTTCCCTTTGTACTGGATGGTCGTTACCGCGATCCGTCCGGGCAACGAGCTGCTGTCCTACCCGCCGCGCTTCTTCCCTGGGGATGGCTCTTTCGACGCGTTCGTGCGCGTGCTGCGCGACAGCGACATCTTTCGCTGGTTCGCCAACTCGACAGTCGTAACGGTGCTTACCATCATCGTGGCCGTGCCGGTGTCATCGTTGGCCGGCTACGCGATGTCCAGGTTCAACTTCCGGGGCATACGTGAGACGGGTTACCTGTTGCTGATGGCGCGCATGCTGCCAGCCAGCCTGCTGATAATCCCGCTCTACATAATCTTCGCTCGCCTCGGATTGATAAACAACTATGCTGCCTTGGTCATAGCCAACACCACCTTCATCGTGCCGTTCGGCGCCTGGATGATGAAGGGTTTCTTCGACAGCATCCCGAGGGACCTCGAGGACGCCGCCATGATCGATGGGACCTCGGCCTTCATGGCGTTGGTGCGCGTGGTGCTTCCGCTGTCATTACCTGGCCTCGCCGCCACCACGATCTACTGTGCCATCCTCACCTGGGGCGAGTTCGTGTTCGCGTCGACGCTCATGTCAGGGGAGGCCCGCTGGACCGGTCCCATCGGCATCGCCTCGTTCAACCAGCAATACCTCGTGCAGTGGAACGACATCATGGCCGCTTCGCTGCTCTTCATTGTCCCCGTGATCCTGCTGTTCGCGTTCCTCGAACGCTTCCTGGTGCAGGGCATCGCGGCCGGAGGTGTGAAGCAATGACCCGCATCCAAGGGATCATCCCTATCCTGCCTACTCCGTTCCGCGACGACGGTTCCGTCGACGAGGCCGGCATGCGTCGAGCGGTGGGTTACGTACTCAGGGCCGGCGCCCACGGGGTGGCGTTCCCCGCCATGGCGAGCGAGTTCTACTCCCTTACCGACGCCGAACGCTTGCGTCTTACCGAAGTGGTGGTGAACGAGGTTTCAGGCGCCGTGCCGGTGGTGGGCACGGCCACCGCGCAGAGCCCTCAGGCCGCCGTGGAGCTGGCGCGCGGCGTGGCACGCGCCGGGGTTGACGCCGTCATGGTGATGCCGCCCTACGTAGTTCGCGACGGGCCACCTGGAGTTACCAGGCTCTTCACCGAGTTGGCTTCGGCGATTGACCTTCCACTTATC
>DASROV010000505.1:0-2193 GCA_035646755.1 Trueperaceae bacterium
GCTGCTCGTCGATGAGTTGGTAGACGATGCGATAGCTGCCCACGCGCAGGGAGCGCAGACCGCGCAGCCGTCCTCGAAGCGGATGGCCCGCGGTGGGCTCTCGCTCCAACTGCCCGAGCGCGTTCTCGATCGCATCGATCAGCGTCCAGTCGAGCTCAAGCAAGGCAGCTCGTGCCCGTCGGGCCAGCACGACGCGGGCCATCGCCGGTCAGAGGACGCGGCGGCGTTCGGCGAGCTCGGAGCGCAGCGCGTCGAGCGTGATGGTGTCGCCGCGTTTGAGGTCGGCGAGTCCCGCCTCGATGGCGGCGATGGCGTCGGGGTCTGAGAGGATCTCGGCGGTCTCCTCGAGTGCCTGATACTCGTCGATCGGCACGAGCGCGGCGGCCGGCTTGCCGTTGCGCGTCACGAGAATGTGATCGCGGCGATCAGCGACATCGCTGAGTAGTTCGCTCAGCCGGCTGCGGAACTCGCGCACTGGTATGTGCTTCGCCATGAGCAGAGTGTACGCGATTGAGTACACTCACGTGGTCGAGCAACAACGGTCGGGCGTCCCGCGAACATCGTGCCCGCCGGCGCGTCGCCCGGCGATGAGGCGCTACGGGAACTGGTGGCTCGCGGCAGGATCGTCCCGCCTGCGCGTGCGCGGCCGACGCGGGCGCCGCGGCTGGTTCGCGCTGGGCGGTCTGCTTCCGAGCTGGTGCTGGCCGAACGCGAGGACGAGCGCTGATCCTCTACCTCGACGCTAGTTGTCCTGCCTTGAGAGGTTGTGAGCGCGGCTGATGGGCGGGTGGCCGCCGATCCCGGAGTGGGGTCTGCGCTCGTTGTAGTGCTCAAGCCAGTGTGGCAAGGCGGCGTTGCGGGCGTCGTGGTTGCGGTAGCGGAGCCCCTTGGCCCACTCGCGTTCCATGGTCTGGTGGAAGCGCTCGACCTTGCCGTTCCAGCGCGGCGTGTAGGGCGGCGTGACGATCTGGCGGATCTCGCGGTCGGCGAGCAGCTCGGCAAAGGAGCGGTTGCGGGTGTAGCTGCAGGCGCCGTCGGTCATCACCCGCCGCGTCTGGATCGCGTGGTCGCCGAACCAGGCCAGGGCTCGCTGGAAGAACGCGGTCGTGGTCGCGGCCCGTTCATCGTCGAGCAGCTCCCCGTAGGCCAGCCGTGAGTGGTCATCGACGACGGCGTGGAAATAGTGGTGGCCGAGCGCGTCGCGCTTCTCCGCGTAGCTCTTGCGGCGGTCGCCGGTCACGGCGTGCCCTTCCCTGGCAAACCGCGGGTAGCGCTTGACGTCCATGTGCAGCAGATCGCCCGGGCACGGCCACTTATAGCGGCAGACCTCCCGGCGCGCCGGGCGCGGCGCCCGTGAGCAGCCATGCCGACGCAAGATCGCGCTGATCGTCGAGTGCGCGACCCCCGTCTCTGCGACCAACAGCCGCGGCCCCCAGCCCGTGCGCTCCCGCGCCGCATAGACCCGCCGCTCGACCTCGGCCGGCGTCTGACGCGGACAGGACCGCGGCCGGCTGGACCGGCCCAGCGACCACGCGCCGGACGCGAGCTCGGCCTCGGTGGCCGCCAGACGCCTCAGCTTCCACCGCCGCGCCGTCCCGGCCGCGACGGACAGGGCGGCCGCGGCCGCCCTCTCCGTCGACCCCTCATCCAACTGAAGCCGCGCAAGCTCAACCCGCCCAGCCGGTCCGAGCTTCGCCCTAAGGTGCTGACCCATCCGGGCCCTCCTCTGGTGTGGATCCTTCGCAAGACCCACAGCCTCAGGAGCGGCCCGGACAACTCCCCTCAGCCGCTCACAACCTCCCTAGGCACGTCACCTAGCAGCGAGCAGCGGTGCCCGACCCAGCGGGCGCCGCTGTCTCTGTTCGCCGAGGCCCCAGCTGCTCCGATCAAGCAGTTCGCACCGCCGCCCGACAGGAAGCTAGCCGCACCCATGAGCACCAACACCACCATCAGCCTTCAGCGCCTGCTGCGCGCCACCGCGGTCGCCGCCGGCCTAGCCGCCGTCGCGGCTCCGGCCGCGCGCGCCGAGGCCGTCACGCCGCAGGCCACACACGCCAACGCCGCCTTTCTGGCCTACGCCGGTGCGCCGCCCGTCGCACGCAAGGTGTGCGTTGTTGACACCGGCGTCGACCTCACCACCGACGCCGCGGCCAGCGTCGAGGCGCGCTACAGCATCTACGGCGGGACGCTCGG
>DASROV010000506.1:0-2051 GCA_035646755.1 Trueperaceae bacterium
GGGCTAAGCTTCGGCGGGCCGCGCGGCCGTAGTCAGCTGGGACCCGCGGCCTTCACCTCGGCCAGCGAAACGGTATCGAGCGAGCGGAAGTTCTCCCTGAACATCGCGACGAGCTTGTCGGCGGCGTCGTCGTAGGCGGCCTTGTCGGCCCAGGTGCCACGAGGGTCGAGCACGGCGGCGTCGACCCCCGGTACCGCGGTGGGGAAGGCTAGCCCGAAGTGGGGGTCGACCTTCAGGGGCGCGTCGTCGATCTTGCCGGCCAGCGCGGCGCGCACCAGCGAGCGGGTGACGCCCAACTTGATGCGGCTGCCCACGCCGCAGGCGCCGCCCGTCCAACCGGTGTTCACCAGCCAGGCGCGGCTGCCGTGGCGGCGCAGGCGCTCGCCCAGCATGGCAGCGTACGAGCTCGGCGGCAGCGGCATGAACGGCGCGCCGAAGCAGGCGCTGAAGGTCGCGGCCGGCTCGGTGACGCCGCGCTCGGTGCCGGCGACCTTCGCGGTGTAGCCGCTGAGGAAGTGGTACATCGCCTGCTCGACGCTCAAGCGCGAGATCGGCGGCAGCACGCCGAAGGCGTCGGCGGTGAGGAACACGACGTCGGTGGGGTGCGAGCCGACGGCGTCAGGCGAGGCGTTCGGCATGAACTTCAGCGGATAGGCCGCGCGGGTGTTCTCCGTCTTGCTGGTGTCGGTGTAGTCGACGCGGCGGGTAACGGGGTCGAGCTTGACGTTCTCAAGCACGGTGCCGAAGCGCTGGCTGGCGGCGTAGATCTCCGGCTCCGACTCCTTGGAGAGATCGACGACCTTGGCGTAGCAGCCACCCTCGAAGTTGAAGATGCCGTCGTCCGACCAGCCGTGCTCGTCGTCGCCGATGAGCCGGCGCTGGGCGTCGGCCGAGAGGGTGGTCTTGCCGGTGCCCGAGAGGCCGAAGAACAGCGCCGTGTTGCCGTGTTCGTCCTCGTTGGCCGAGCAGTGCATGGGGAACACCGAGCGGCGGGGCAGGTCGAGGTTGAGCACCCCGAAGATCGACTTCTTGATCTCGCCGGCGTACTCGGTGTTACCGACGAGCACAAGGCGACGCTCGAAGTCGACGGCGATGATCGTCGAGCTCGCGCAGCCGTGGCGCTCGGGGTCGGCCCGGAACGAGGGCAGGTCGAGCACTACCCAATCTGGCTTGACCGTTCTGTCTGCCGTCCAGGCGGAGCCGATCTGCGCCGGCGTGATGAACAGGTTGCGAGCGAACAGCGAATGCCAGGCGTACTCGGTGACGATGCGCGCGCCGAGGCGGTAGCGCTGGTCGGCGCCGGCGAAGAGGTCCTGCACGAACAGCTCGCGGCCCACGAGGTGCGCCTGCATGTCCGCCAGCAGGCGATCGAAGGCGGCTTGCTCGAGCGGCTGGTTTACTGCCCCCCAGTCGACGCCCTCGCTGCCGGCGTTGCGCACCACGAACTTGTCCTGCGGCGAACGCCCGGTGTAGACCCCGGTGTCAACCGCGAGCGCGCCCGACGCGGCCAGCAGGCCCTCGTCGAGCCGGATCGCGTGCTCGTACAGTTGCGAGGTGGACGCGTCCTTAACGACCTTGGCGCCGTCGAGGGAGAGCCCGTTCGCCTCTTTCGGGGCCGCTTCGAATCGCTCCCGGCGCTCGTCGATCCCGGCCTCGGGAATTCTCTCATTCATCGCAGTTACCGCCCTAACGCCCCCGAGGCTACCACCGCAACGCCACCCCGAAACTCACGACGCTGCGTTGGGTAGAGAGCGTGACGCCGGTATCGACACTCAACGCGCGGCCGAAGTCGTAGCTGACGCCGATCCCTAGCTCCGGGCGCGGGTTGTTCAGCGTGCCCGCTGCCGGGAAGTCGAGGCGCCCGAGGATGTCGAGGTTGAGCGGTCCAAGCGCATAGCGGAGCGCGACCTCGTTACTGAAGCCGAAGCCGGGGTCGTTGGGATCGGCGGTGCCGATGCGGTAACTGGCGAACAACTCGGGGTTGAGGTAGCCGCCGAGCCGGACCGATACCCCGAACGGCTGCGCGCCCTCACCGCCGAGCAGGCTCGAGA
>DASROV010000507.1:0-3252 GCA_035646755.1 Trueperaceae bacterium
GGTAGACGGAAAGTACTCGGTCGCGCGACAACGCCACGCCCCGCTGGTCTCCCCTTACTACCCGCAGGCGGTAGAGGTAGCGCCGGTAGCGACAGCCGAACTGCGCCTCGAAGGCACCATCGACAGTCTCCAGGGCCAGCACGACGACGTCGGACGGCAGGTGCGCGTTGAGCGCCAGGCGCAGCTTCTCGTCGGGGATCGCCGACGTCGTGTCGACGTGGGCGACCATCGCCAGGGCGTGGACCCCGGCGTCGGTACGTCCGGCGCCGATGACCGTGCCGTGCCTACCAGGCAGCCTGGCGAGGGCCGCCTCGATGGCACCCTGCACCGTGCGCTCGCCGAACGGCTGGCGCTGCCAACCTTGGAAGTGGGTGCCGTCGAACTCGAAGGTGAGCTTCACGCGCCGCGTCGGCAGTGGCGGGGCCTCGAGCGAGCTCGTGCCAGTGTCGTCAAAGCTCAAGCCCCGGGCTTGGCGCTTGGCGCCAGCGAACCGGCCTCGCGGCGTGGCGTGAGCCCGGTAGCGCGGCCGAACCATGGCACCAGCGCCGTTCCGGTCAAAGCCAGCAGGAAGTAGCGCGTGAACGAGCCGAGCGCGCTGCGCTTCACCTCTTCTGGTAGCAAAGCTGAACTCGCTGCCAGCGTGCCGAAGGCGAGCGCCACCGCCAACACACCGAGCACAAGGCGACCGCTAAGTGGTCCGCTGGTGTCGTGCGGCGCCAACTCGGGGCCGACGACGAACGCGGCCAACGCACCGAGCAGCAAGCCGGAGTTCTCGAGGGGGAAGAGCAGGTGCACGAGCAGCGGCAGGACGAGGCCGAGAACCAGCTTCAGCGGCCTAGTCGGCTTCAACTCCAGGCGCTCGACCGCCACCCCGACCGCGACTGCCAGCAGGCCGAGCAGCAGGCCGCCGATCACGTCGATAGGCAGGTGAACCCCGAGGTAGAGGCGTGAGAGCGAGACCGCGAGCACCACCAGCGCGGCCAGCACGATGAACCAGCGGCGCCCGACGTAGACCGCGGCCAGGCCCCAGAACGTCATGCTCGACTGGGCATGCCCAGAGGGGAAGCCGTTGCCTGGCGCGGAGTCGATCGCGGCCTGCGAGCGGGCTACGGTCTCGTCGATGAGGAACGGCCGTTGGGTGGCGAACAGCTCCTTGAGCACCTGGTTGAGGTAGAAGCTGGCCAGGAACACCAGCGCCAAGCTGCGGCCCTTGGCCGCGTCGACCACCACGAAGGCCAGGATGAGCAGCACGATGTATACCTGCTCAGAACCCAGCCGGGTGATCCACAGCATGAGGCTGTCGAGCGCGGGCGAAGCCGCGCTCTGCAGCGCGTAGATGACGTTCATGGCGCAATTCTACCCGCGGCCATGCGGAGCAGATCGCGGGCTTGCCGGCGTGGTCATCAACCGCTTCTGGTCGCGTCACGGCCTCACGCGCGACCGGTGCCATGGCAGCATTGAGGACATGGCGTTACCCCCAACTAGCGACACCATCGCCGCCATCGCATCCGCTCCTGGGATGGGCGCGGTCGGCATCGTGAGGCTCTCCGGACCGGCCTCTTACGCGGTCGGCGACGCGGTCTTCCGCGGCCGCCGTGGCCAGCGACCGAGCGCCATCCCAGCGGGCCGGGTGGTCTACGGACGAGTGTTCGACGCCGACCAGGTCGTCGACGAGGCGCTGCTGCTGACGTTCAGGGGACCGGCGTCATACACCGGCCAGGACGTCATCGAGCTGCAGACGCACGGCGGGCCTGCGGTACTGCGGCGGGTGCTCGAGCTGTGCGTCGGCGCCGGCGCCCGGCTGGCCGGACCGGGTGAGTTCACGCTGCGGGCTTACCTCAGCGGCCGCCTCGACCTGGCTCAGGCCGAGGGCGTGCTCGACCTCGTCAACGCAGCCACGCAGAGCGCCATGCGCAACGCCGCCAGCGGCCTCAGCGGCGCCCTAAGCCGGCGCATCGACATGGTCCAGACCGAGATTACTAGCGCTTACGCCGCCGTGCAGGCCGCGTTCGACTACCCCGATGAGGGCGTGCCTGAAGCCCAGCTCGAGGCGCCCCTGACGCGGGCCGTGGCGCAACTCGAGGAGCTGCTTGCCACCGCCGACGCCGGCCGCCTCAGCCGCAACGGGGCCCGCCTGGCGCTCATCGGCAGGCCCAACGCCGGCAAGTCGAGTCTGCTCAACGCGCTGCTCGGCTACCAGCGCTCGCTGGTTAGTGACCTGCCCGGCACCACCCGCGACTACCTCGAGGCGCCGCTTGTCATCGCCGGCGTGCCGCTCACACTCATCGACACGGCCGGCATCCGCTCCACCGAAGACCGGCTCGAGGCCAGCGGGGTCGACCTCGCCCGTCAGGTGTCGGCCGCGGCCGACCTGAGGGTCGTGCTCGTCGACCGCTCAGCGCCGCTCAGCGAGGTCGACGAGGAGCTGCTTGCCGGGCTGGTGGCGGCGGCGCGGTCGCCGGCGACTCACGACGGGGCGCACGACGGGGCGCACGACGACGCCGTCGGCCGCACGGTCGTCGTCGCCAGCAAGGTCGACCTGCCTGCCGCCTGGGACGCCGGCGCCCTCGCCGCCAAGCTGGGCGACGTGCCGCTCGTGGAGGTCTCCGCGGTCACTGCGGAGGGGCTGGCGATCCTCAAGGAGGTGCTTGGTCACGCGCTGCTCGGCGACGCCGCCGACGCTGAGTTGTGGGTCGGCAACGAACGCCACGTGCGGGCTCTGGAGCAGGCCAAAGAACACGTGGTCGCAGCCCTCGACGGCAGCCACGACCTGGCCGCGCTCGAGCTCCAGGACGCCATCACGGCCCTGGCTGCCATCACCGGCCGCGCCGGCGTGGCCGACGAGACGCTGGCCGACATCTTCGCGCGGTTCTGCGTCGGCAAATGATCAACGTGGCCGGTTCCGTTAACTGTTTCAGGCCACGACGGTGCTGACGCCGGCGGCCTTGGCCACGGCGTCGGGCAGCTGAGCGATGACCTTGCGCAGCACCGCGCCCGCCGTGAACTCGATCATGCGCACCAGCGCCTGGGTGCCCCAGCGATCGGCGGTCGGCAGGCTTAGGTGAACGGTCACCTCGAACGAGTAGTCGAGGCGCCGCTCGCTCCCCAGGTCGCTGACTGTGGCCTCCCCCGCCACCGCCGCCCAACCGGGTCCTACCGGTTCGATGTCAAGCGGCACGAGTTTCGCGCCAGAGGGCGTCTTGCGCAGTTCGCTGCGGAAGGGCAGCTCGCGCTGGCCGAACATCGCGGCCG
>DASROV010000508.1:0-3730 GCA_035646755.1 Trueperaceae bacterium
GGCGACGCGCTGCGTGACGCCGCCGACGTGCGCACTCGCTGAGCGGCAACGCGCGCGCAATGTGACGCACAATGTGACGCGCATTGTGACCAGGTCCCGCGATTGGGGCATCGCGGCACGGTTACGGTGGCCCTCGACCGCACACGTTGCACACAACGAAGCGCATTGCCGGAGGGCACCTTTGGTTTCTACGGTTTGACATTCCACTGACCTTCGACTGACAATCAACACGTACCTTCAATGAGGTTGCCGCTCGTCAAGCGCGGTAACGACCGGTGTCCGGCAGCCAGGCGTCGTGGCACTCGGTTCCCCCGATAGCCTTCGAGGAGGTCTATATGCGACAGCAACAAGCCCGTAGCGGCCGGCGTTGGTCATTCGCTGCGCTCACGTTGAGTCTTACTGCGATGCTCGTTCTCGGAACGGCGTACGCGCAAACGGTAAATATCGAGGTCTGGCACTCGCTCGGGGAGAGTTTCGGGGCGCCCGAGTTCGAGGCCATCGCCAACCGGTTCAACGACGTCCAGGACGAGATAGTGGTCGAGGTCGTCTACGCCGGCGGCTACACCGACGCCTTGCAGCGCGCCCAGGCCGCCGCGGCAGCCGGGAACTTGCCGAACGTGGCGATGTTCGAGCAGACACGCGGTGCCGGCTTCGTCGACGCCGGTAACGTCCTGGCGCTCAACTCGTACCTCGAGAACGATCCTGAGGCCAACACCGACGACCTGTTCGAGCGCCTGCTG
This sequence comes from Trueperaceae bacterium, assembly GCA_035646755.1. GTDB lineage: Bacteria > Deinococcota > Deinococci > Deinococcales > Trueperaceae > DASRWD01. Next base: position 741 of record DASROV010000508.1, read on the forward strand.
TCGACCTGCACCTACGGCGACACGCTCTACTGCATGCCATACAACAACAGCACCCCGCTGCTGTACTACAACGGCGACCTGTTCCGTGAGGTCGGCCTCGACCCCGAGACCGACGCGCCCACAACCTGGGAGGAACTGCACGACGTGGCCGCTAAGTTCGCCCAGGAGGAGAACGGCCAGCTCACGCGCTGGGGCATCGGCCTCGCCACCAGCCCCGGTTGGTTGATGGACGCCTATCTCGGCCAGGCCGGCGGACGTTTCCTCAACGAGGCCGGCGACGAGTTCGTGTTCGACGGTGAAGCCGGCGTCGCGACCTTCAACTACTGGCTGCAGCTGATCGAGGACAAGGCCGCTATCGCCAGCTCGAGCCAGACCGAAGACTTCTTCTCGGGTCGTCAGGCGATGATGATGGCCTCGACCGCCAACCTGGTCAACTACTTCGACACCGCCACTTTCGACCTCCACGCCGCCCAGCTGCCCTGCAACGTCGAGTGCTACGCGCCCATCGGCGGCGGCAACTTCTACATCATGGACGTCGGCGACCAGGCCGAACACGACGCCTCATGGGAGTTCATGAAGTGGATCCTGTCGCCCGAGAACGCCGCCGAGTTCGCGGCCGCCACCGGTTACATGGCCCCGCGCCCTTCGGCCCTCGAAACGCCGACACTGGTCGAGGCGTTCGCCAGCCTGCCAGAAGCCCGCATCACCTACGACCAGATGGCCAGCCACGGCTACTCCCGTACGCTGGTCCCGTTCTGGAACGAGGTCCACAACGCCTACGGCATCGCGACTGAAGAGGTGCTCTTGGCCGGGATCCCGCCCGAGGAAGCCCTGTCGGTCGCGGCTCAGGAAGCCAACCGCCTGCTCGACGTGTACGCCCGGTAGACGTGGTCGATGCCAGAGCCGGGCGCCGAGGAAAGCTCTCGGCGCCCGGCAGGCGCTCTACTGCCGCCGGGCGCAAGCGCAGGACGGCCCTAACGGCCTACCTGCTGCTGTTACCGGCGTTCGCCGTCCTGTTCACGTTCCAGTTCCTGCCGGCCTTCGAGGTAATCAGGCTGAGCCTCACCGACCGGCTGTTGCTGCGGCCGGACTCGAACTTCATCGGCCTAGACAACTTCGTGAGGCTGTGGAACGACCCGCGGTTCTGGAACTCGGTCAGGAACACGATCTACTTCGTCGGCGTGAGCGTGCCGATTCAAACTGGCCTTGCGCTGGTGTTCGCTATCGCGCTTGCCCGCCGCTTTCGCGGCGTCCAGTTCATCCGCACCGTGTTCTTCCTTCCGGTGGTCGCCTCGCTCGTCGCGGTGTCGGTGGTGTGGGACTGGATCTTCCACCCACGCATCGGGCTCCTCAACGAGGTGCTTGGCTGGTTCGGCATACCCATGCAGAGCTGGCTGCAGGACCCGGTGCTGGCGATGCCGTCGATAATCTTGCTGGTCGTCTGGTCGGGCACCGGCTACTACATGGTCATCTATCTAGCCGGCGTCCTCGACATACCCGGTGAGTACTACGAGGCCGCCCGTATCGACGGCGCCAACCGCTGGCAGCTGTTCCGGAACATCACCTGGCCGATGCTGGCGCCCGTCACCTATCTGATACTGATACTGCAGATGATCAACAGCTTTCAGGTCTTCACGACGGTCTATGTCATGACCGGCGGCGGGCCGGTAAGGCGCACCGAAGTGGTCGTCTTCTACCTCTACCAACGAGCGTTCGATAGCCTGGAGTTCGGCTACGCGTCCGCTATCTCAGTCGCGCTGTTCGCGTTCCTGATCATCTTGACAATCTTCCAACAGCAGTTCATCGGCAGGCGAGTGAGTTACGACAGGTGAGCCACCGACCCATGAGCTACCGGCCATTTGCTACCGACCATGAGCTACCGACCATGAGCTACGCTCCATGAGTACCGTCGCCGTAAGCCGCCGGCGGATGCCACAGGCCAGACGACGCGAGCTGATCGCCTCGACGGTAGTGACCGTCATCATGTGTGCGCTCGCCTTCATCTGGGTGTTCCCGTTCGTGTGGTCGCTGCTCACATCGGTCATGACCACGGCCGAGCTCGGGCGCGGCGGCTTCAACCTGCCGCGGACGCCTGTGTTCGAGAACTACAGCCAGGCGTTCGACCGCATGAACTACGCGCTGTCGTTCCGCAACTCGATCTTCTACGCCGGCGGCGCCGCGATCCTGCAATGCATCACCGGCGCCCTAGCGGCCTACGCCTTCGCGCGGCTGGAGTTCCCGGGCCGCGGCGTGCTGTTCACGTTGGCACTGGCGACCTTGATGATCCCCGGCACGGTGACGTTGACAGCCAACTTCGTCATCCTCAACGACCTAGGCTGGCTTGACACATTCGCGGCGCTGATCATCCCGCACGGCGCCAGCGGCTTCGCCATCTTCTTGTTGCGACAGTTCTTCCTTACGCTGCCCAAGGAGTTGGAGGACGCCGCCAAGCTCGACGGCGCCGGGCCCATCCGCTTTCTGCTCTACATCGCCCTTCCGCTGGCGCGACCGGCGCTCGTCACCGTCTTCATCTTCGTGTTCATCAACGCCTACAACGACTTCCTGTGGCCGCTGATAATGACCTCGAGCCGTGAGATGCGGGTGTTGCAGATCGCCATGGAGACCTTCCGGAGCGAGCTCGGAGCGGGACTCATCCAGGGACCGCTGATCGCGGGAGCGGTGCTCACCATGATTCCTACGATAATCCTGTTCATGTTCATGCAGAAGGCGTTCATCCGCGGCATCACAAGATCGGGGTTGAAATGAAGTCGAGAAGAGCAACGTTTCTAGCTGTGCTGACGATCGTCGGCCTGCTGTTAGGACACGTCGCTGCCCAGGCAGGCGACGAGCATGACGCCGGCGAGCAACCGCCGACGGCTGCCGCTCAGACGGAGGAGTGCATGTTCGTTCAGGCCCACCGCGGTTTCTCCGAGCTCTACCCGGAGAACACCATGCTCGCCCTAACCAAGGCACTGGAGGCCGGCGCCGAC
>DASROV010000509.1:0-2742 GCA_035646755.1 Trueperaceae bacterium
ACCGGAGCCTCGGGTGGGGTCGGCAGCCTGGCGGTCGGGCTGCTCGCCGCCCGCGGTTACCAGGTGATAGCCAGCAGCGGCACGCCGGCTGCCAGACCGCTGCTCGAACGACTCGGCGCTGCCAGTGTCGTGCCGCGAGGAGAGCTCGGCGAGAGCAACGATCGACCCCTCGGCAAGGCGGAGTTCGGGGGCGGCGTCGACACCGTTGGCGGCGAGACGTTGGCGAACCTACTCAAGCGCACTCGTAATGATGGCGCTGTCGCGGCCTGTGGGCTGGTCGGCGGCTCCGAGCTGAAGGTGAGCGTCTTCCCGTTCATCTTGCGCGGGGTGGCGCTCCTCGGCGTCGACAGCCAACAGCTACCGGCCGATCGCCGGGCCGGGCTGTGGCGTGGGCTGGCGGACGCCTGGGTCGACGCCGGCTTGAACGAGACGCCGGGCCTGGTGAGCGAGGTAAGTATCGACGAGTTGGAGGGGCCGGTCGCGGCCATTCTCGCTGGGCAGGTAGCGGGCCGGGTCGTGGTGAGGGTTGGCGGCCGAAAGTCTCATGAGAGCCTCTGATAAACTCGCTGAAGGTAGCCGGGTTCGCGTAACCATGGTTCGTATAGCCAAGGTTCCAGTAACCACGGTGCAAGTGCCACGGTACGAGCAACACGGTTCGAAGGGAGAACTACAAATGGCTTTCACGCTGCCCGATCTTCCATATCCGAAGGACGCTCTCGAGCCTCACATCGACGCCAAGACGATGGAGGTCCACCACGGCAAGCACCACGCCGCGTACACCGAGAAGCTCAATGCCGCCGTCGAGAAGCACGCGGGGCTCGCCTCGAAGAGCGCCGAAGAGCTGGTCAAGGACCTTTCGAGCGTCCCCGAGGACGTCCGCAAGGCCGTCCAGAACAACGGTGGCGGCTTCCTCAACCACAACCTGTTCTGGAAGGCGATGAGCCCCAACGGTGGCGGGTCGCCGAGCGGTGATGTGGCCGGCGCTATCGACGCGAAGTTCGGTGGCTTTGAGCAGTTCAAGGAGAAGTTCGCCGCCGAGGCAGGCAACCGCTTCGGTTCCGGCTGGGCCTGGCTGGTGGCCGCCGGCAACGGTGAGCTCAAGCTGTACTCCACGGCCAATCAGGACTCGCCACTGATGAACGGCGACACGCCGCTACTGGGTCTCGACGTCTGGGAGCACGCCTACTACCTCAAGTACCAGAACCGCCGTCCCGACTACGTCAAGGCGTTCTGGAACGTCGTCGACTGGGACGCCGTCGCCAAGAACTACACCGCCGCCCGCTGAGGAAGACCTAGCGGCGAGAAGTAGGCCCTTTACCAGGGACCGCGGGAAGAGCATCTAGTGTGACCCGGCCCGGGCCGGTAGGAGCGATGAGCCCTACCGGCCCGGGCTTTAGCCTGCGGCATGGCGGCAACTGGCGATGGCCGTGGTCCGTGGCGTTGGCGCTTAATCAGCAGCCGCTTCGGCAGCCGCTTCGGTGACCGCCAGCTCACCGGCGTGTTGATGGCCGTCTGCGTGCTCGCCACGGCCGTCCACATGGCGCCTCGGCTGCTGGTCAGCGAAGCGCCTCTCACGGTCCTGCAACCGCCGATAGTGGTCGCGGTTCGAGGCGAGGTCGCCGAGCCCGGCTCCTACAGCCTGCCTTTCGGCGCCCGCGTCGCCGACGCCGTGGCCGCTGCCGGCGGCCTGCTGCCGGCGGCCGCTCCTGATCTCGTCGCCTTCGCCGAGCCGTTGACCGACGGCCAGACGGTGCAGGTACCGGCCCTGATGGCGCGCGGCGGGACCACACCGAGGATCTCCCTCAACGCGGCCACCCCGGCCGAACTCGATGCGCTCCCCGGGATCGGTCCCGTCATCGCCGCCCGCATCGTCGAGCACCGCCCGTACGCGCGCATCGACGACCTCATGCGCGTGCCCGGCATCGGGCCGCGCACGCTCGAGCGGTTGGCGCCGTTGGTCGCGATGTGAACCACCGCGCCCGGGGCCACGGCGACGGTTCACCGCTCGCGGTCACGGTGGAGGCGTTGGTCGACGAGCGGTCCGGCCGCGGTGCGCCGCCGGTCGGTGGCCGCTTCGTACCCTGGCCGCTGCCGGCCGCTGGTGCCGCCGCTTGCGGGGTGCTCGTGGCCGCGCTCGCTCCTGGCAGCGGCTCCGCGACGTTGTTCTGGCTCGGGGTCGCAGCGGCAACCGTGGTAGCCACGTACTCGGCGCTGGCGGCGCCCGCTCGGCGGCGAAGGCGGGGGAGGGCCGCGTCGGGCCGCCCGGCGGTCAGGGCCATGCGCCCGGTGGTCAGGGCCATGCTCCCGGCGGTCAGGGCCATGCGCCCGAACCCGCTGGTGCCGGTCCTGGTCGCGCTCTCGTTCCTCGTCAGCGGGCTGCGCTACCTCACTTGGGAGAACGCACCGAACCCGGCTACCGACTTCCTCGGGCAGGAACGCCACTGGCAGGGCCGCTACGACGGCGTCTACTTCAGGGCCGTCGACCCGGTGAGGGCGAAGTTCGCGCTTGTCGCTCGCGTCGATCCGCCGATCGGCAGGCTAACTGTGCTGGCCACGGCGCAACTGGCCCCGGGCAAACGCAACCCCGGCGGCTTCGACTACCGCGCTTACCTCAGGCGACGCGGCGTCCACGGTCAACTGTTCGTCGACGAGGTAATTGCCGCCGAGCCCGCCCCGGGGCCAGTTGCGCCGTGGCCAGCACAGTTAGCCTGCCGATCGGCGGATCGACGCGAGCGACAAGCG
>DASROV010000510.1:0-3304 GCA_035646755.1 Trueperaceae bacterium
GCCAAGGACGACGGCGCGACCGCGCACCGTCCTTGGCGGCTACAGCGGCACCGGTAACGTCATCGGCTCGCTGCTTGGGCGTGCGGCGGTAGCTGTCGCGCTTGGCGAGAAGGATCATGTAAGCGAGCTGTTCGCTGACGCCGGTAGTTAGCGGCCACCGCCACTCACGCGGCGAAGTTCGAGCACCTCAAGACTCCTCGAGCCACAGCGGCGCGCGAGCGAGCTGCGCCTTGGCCCTACGCCAGCCTGGGAGATGACGCTCGACTACGGCCCAGAACGCGGGGCTGTGATCGGCGACCGACAGGTGGGCGAGCTCGTGCACCACCACGTACTCCAAGCATGCTGGCGGCCGCTCAAGCAAGGCGAGGTTGAGCCAGACCCTTCTCGCGCTGGGGTTGCAGGTTCCCCAACGTGTCTTCATGCGCTTGATTCCCAGCTGCTCTACCTTCACGCCCATGCGTGGCTCCCAGCGCGCCACCTCGGCGGCGAACTCGCGTCTCGCCTGGCGCCTAAGCCTGTTCTCGAGCGCTCGCTTGCGCAGCTCACGTGTCGCACCGAGGGGGACCGGCAGCGTCACCGTCAGCCGATCGACGGCCGCCGCGACTGAACTCGGCTTGTCGCGCATGGCGGCCTGGCCGTGATCGCGGGGCACGAAGCGAAGGTTCAGCTGTTGGCCGAGAACGCTGATTACCTCACCTGAGACGTACTCGCGGTAAACCGGCCGAGGCAGCTGACGGATCCGGCGGCGGTGACGATGTATCCAGTCGAGCCGCTCGCGTATGAGCCTGTCGATGGCCGCCGGCGGGGTGCCAAGCGGTGCGCTAAGGCGAACTACCCCGTCGGGGGGGTGCACACGGAGGTTGAGGTTCTTCACGCGTTTGCGCGTGACGATCACCCTCACGCCGGCGACCTCGACGACCGACTCCAAGGGCGTGCGTCCACGGCTCACCGCAGGATGATACCGCCGCGTTCACGCCGCCGGCAGCCCTCAGCTGGACACGACGTGGTAATGGCCGGAACTTGCTGGTATCCTGTCCGGCACGTGAACTCGGCAGATGACCTAACCAACACGGCCACCAGCACCGCGGCCACGAGCACTTCGGCCACGAGCACTTCGGTCACGACCAGTGCGGCCACGGCGGCCGCCAACGGTCGAGTGAGCAGCCCGGCTGGTGACGGCTCCTCGGCGGTGTCCCGCCCGGTGTTCGCCGAACGCGTCCTACCGCGTCCGGCACCGGGTCCGGTCACCGACGCCTGGCGGATCTTCGTCAAAGCGATTCACAGCCTGGCGGTCGTCGCGATGGGCAGCGCCGCCTTCTACCTCATGTACTGCGCGATCAGCGGCCGCCGGGATGTGTTCACGGTGCTCGCGCTGGTGATGATCGGCGTCGAGGCCGTGATCTACGCGACCTTCGGCCGTAAGTGCCCGTTGACGATACTGGCGCGCAACCTCGGTGACGACGGCGGTCACGACTACCTCTTCGAATGGATCCTCGGCACCACGAGGATCAAGTACGTCGCACGCACCCTGGCTCTGCTGTCGGTCGTCGGCGTGCTCATGCTTATCATCGCGAGCCTTATCGGCTGAGCTCCTTCGTGGCGGCACTGCTACTGGTGGTCGAGCGTCGCCTCGCAGCCTGAGGCCAAGTCACGAGTAGCATCGAGGAGTACCGGTCGCGCGGTAGTCACGACCGGTACCTCCTTTTGCCTACGTTAGGTCAAGGTTCTGCGTGGCTGGAGTGTCACCTCACGAACTAACCTAGTATCGTTACGAATGTTCGTTTAATATGCTACCCTTCGCGCTGAGCAATCGGTCCGGTTCACCGGGCGGGGCGCGTTCGGGGAATCGAGTAGGGAACAGGAGTACGAGAATGCCGTTGACCGAAGTGATCGTGTTGGTACCGGAGGAACGCGTAGGCGATTTCTACCGGGTCGTTGGCGCCTGGATGGGCGGCGCCAACTTGCAGGAAGAGGCTCCCGCCCGGCGCGGCCGCAAACGGCGTGGCGGGGCTGAGGGCTCGTCTGGGCATACGTTGTCCTCGAGCAGCCGCTACGCCCCGCTTCACGAGCACCTCGCCGGGGTCTCGAAAGACACCAAGAACTACGAGCTTAGTTTCGACGAGATCACCACGATCATGGGCGCGCCGTTACCTAAATCGGCCTACGATCACCGGGCCTGGTGGGCCAACACCGAGTCCCACTCGCAGGCTCTCGCCTGGATCTCGGCCGGCTGGAAGGTCGACGGCGTCGACCTCGACCAAGAACTCATCCACCTGGTGCGCACCGGCCGCTGAAGCTAGGCCGCAGCCGGCAAGCCGGCTGCGAAGCCAGCGGCTTGGCTAGCCAGGGAGCCCCGCGGCCGTGGCCGCGTCTGACCGGCGCAGTCTGCCGAGATGCTGCTTGCGGAACTTGGCGACCTTCGGCGCGATGATCACCTGGCAGTAGCCCTGCTCGGGGTTCCGTGCGTAGTAGTTGTCGTGATACGCCTCGGCCGGGTAGAACGTGGCTGCCTTTGTGACCTCGGTAACTACCTTGCCGGAGTAGACGTCGGCGGCCTCTAAGTCGGCTATCGCCTCGCGGGCCGTTCGCATCTGCTCGTCGTCGTGAGCGAAGATCGCGGAGCGGTACTGCGTGCCGACGTCGTTGCCTTGGCGGTCCTTGGTGGTCGGGTCGTGGACCGAGAAGAAGACGTCGAGCAAGTCGCGATAGGTGATCACGGCGGGGTCGAACTCTACCTGCACCACCTCGGTGTGACCCGTGCTGCCCGAGCACACCTCCTGATAGGTGGGGTTCGCCTTGTGACCACCGGCGTAGCCGGACTTCACGCTGTGAACCCCCGCCAACTCGGGGTACACCGCCTCGAGGCACCAGAAGCAGCCTCCCGCCAGCGTGGCGACTTGGCGTCCGTCTTGCGCTCGGTTGTCGCTCGGGTTATCTGTCATGCCGCAACTCTAGGGCAAACGACGGCTCACGCTCGCTGCCTGAGGTACTCCAGCAGCAGTCTCACGCCGTAGCCGGTCGCACCGGGCGTCAGGTAGGCCCTCTCGCCGGGCGAGTCGACGAGCTCCATGCCCGCCATGTCGATGTGCGCCCAAGGGTAGTCGGTGAACCGCTCGAGAAACACCGCGGACGTCCCCACGCCGCCCCGAGCGCCGCCTGAGTTCTTCAAGTCGGCGATCTTGGCCTCGATGGCCTTGCGGTACTCGTCGAATAGCGGCATCCGCCAGACGCGCTCACCTGACGCTGCCGAGGCCTCCTCCAGCCGGCCCGCGAGCTCGTCGTCGGAGGCGAATAGGGAGGCGCT
>DASROV010000511.1:0-2385 GCA_035646755.1 Trueperaceae bacterium
CGATTACGTGCTGCTACGCGCCGGCGGGGCGCTGGGGAAAGGGGTCGGGCCCCTGCTCGTGGCCAAAGACCCAGATCTCGACCTGGCCGGGAAACGGGTGGCGATCCCGGGCGGGTTGACCACGGCCAACCTGCTGCTGAAGCTGTGGCGCGACGACCTCGAGCTGGTGGCCATGCGCTACGACCGCATCATGGCGGCTGTAGCCGCCAGAGAGGTGGACGCGGGCCTCATCATTCACGAAAGCCGGTTCACGTACCGCGAGCACGGCCTCACGAGTCTCGTCGACCTCGGGAGCTGGTGGCAGGATGAGGTTGGGCAGCTGGTGCCGCTCGGCGCGATCGTCGCCAAGCGGTCCTTGGGGCCCGCGGTTCACGCCCGCCTCACGCAGGTGATACGGGCGAGCCTGCGCTACGCCTTCGAGCACCCCGCGGCCTCGGCCGCGTACGTGGCGACAAACGCCCAGGAGATGTCGGCAGAGGTCCGCGGCCAGCACATCGCCCTCTACGTCAACGACTACTCGCTCGACGTCGGGACTGCCGGTGAAGCGGCGGTACGGGAGTTGTTGGGCCGCGCCGTCGCTCGGGGGCTGTTCGAGCCGGTGGCGGAGCCGCTTTTCGCTGGCGCGGCCGGCAAGCGCCTCGAGCCCCTTCCAAGCACTGAAAGCCCGGCGGCTGACGCGCTCCCTTGACCTGTATGTCCCGGGGAGAGATGTCCCTTCCGCGGCGCGAACCGCGGGGGGTAGGCTACGGCATGGCGACGTTCACGATCGGCGAAGAGGTGCTTCACGACGGAAGGCGTTACGTGATCACCCTCAAGCAACCCCTGCCTCCATACCGCTACCGGTTGGCTAGGACGACGAGCGCGGGTCCGGAGATCCACTGGGCCCGAGCCGACGAACTCCACAAGATGGTCAGCTACACCACCCCGCGAGCCGACACCCCGGCCCGCGGCTGATTCAGCCCGTGGCGACCGCCTGCAGGGCCTCAGCTAGCACCAGGCCCTGTCGGGCCGCCTGCTCGTAGCCCGGGGGCTCAGCGGAGGCCGGTCGCACGCAGGCTCCGGCCGCGAACAGACCGGCCAGCCGCCGCGAGACGAGGGCCGGAGCCGGGAACTCCTCGGCCCTGAACACCGCGCTACTTACCGTGTATGGCAGCGCGCCATGCACGGCCGGCACCGCGAAGCCCGCCTCCTCGAACTCGAAGCCCCTCTCGACGAGGTCGAGGTAGAGGTCGTCGTAAGCCATCTCACTGAGGCGACCCTGCTGCTCGACGACGCTGCCTATCGTCAGGCGCGCGCGCAGGAACGAGCCGACGCACAGCGCGGTCACGCCGGCGCGCCGTTCGACGCCTTCCCAGGTGTTCACGCCGACGACCCTCGAGCCTTCGACCACCAGCCCGGAGACGGTCGACTGCAAAGTATGAAGCAACTGCTCGGACTCCAGGGCCCGCTTGGCCGCGCGGTGTAGCGCGAAGTTCTGTACCTGTCCATCCGGCCCCCCCACCGCCGACACGAGTTCAGCCAGCAGGCTGCCGGCCGGTGGCTGCAGGCGCTCGCGGTCGCGGGCGAGGTTGTAACTGGTGTCGAGGCTGGTAGTGACCAGCAAGGTTCGCAGGCCGGCTCGAGCGCAGCGCCACGCGGCCTCACTGCCGGCGACGCCGGCGCCGACGATGACAACGTGCGGCTCGTTGGTGCTCAAGTCAGCTGCTCAAGTCAGGTGCTCAAGTCAGATGCTCAGGTAAGGCGCTCACTTAGCGCGCTCGTCAACTTCCGAACGAACCGCTTAGCAGCGGCACGCGGCGGCCCGGAGCCCGCACCACGACGTGCTTGCCAGAGCGCGTGCGTTGGTATAGCAGCACCCCGCGGCGAGCGCCGAGCAGGTCGACCGGCTCGGCCGATTCGAACAGCACTCGCAGGTGCAGCGGCATGTCGGTGCGCAGCGAGCCGTACTCGTAGCGGCGGCCGCCGCGGGTGCGATAGCCGAGGAAGACGTCGTCCTGCTCGTCGCTTGGGTAGACGCAAACCAGGGACTGAGCCTCCTCCGAGCGGTAATGGGCGACTGCCTCCCACACGATGGCGCGCGCTGCGGCTTCGTCGACGATCGAGGTCTCGGCCCTGGCACTGTCGCCGAAGAAGGCCAAGGGGAAGCGCTTCGACTGCGTGTAGTAACCGCCCCTGCCCACCCGCACCGCCACGAAGTCGTTGTCGTACGAGCGGCCCTTGACGTTGCTCTTGAAGTGCGAGATGGCCAAGCCGAAGCGGCGGTCGTGCACGTCGAGCACGTCTCCCTCCCAGTCGGGATCGAGGAGGGCACCGTCGGTGTTGATCTCGAAGCCAAGCGGCATCGTCGCCTTGCTCGAGGCGGACACTGCCCCGCCGACGACAGAC
>DASROV010000512.1:0-2649 GCA_035646755.1 Trueperaceae bacterium
GCCGCCGCGCTGCTTGTCATCGGCATCGGCGGCCTGCTCATCGAGATCTTCAGCCCCGGTTTCGGCGTGCCAGGAGCCATCGGCATCCTGGCGCTGGCCGCGTTCGCGGCGGCCGCCTTCGTGGCCACCCCGGCCGGACCCTTCGACATGGTCCTCCTTCTCGTCGGGATCGTCCTGCTGGCGCTGGAGGTGCTGGTGATCCCCGGCTTCGGCGTGGCCGGCGTCCTTGGCATCGCCGCCGTGATCTTCGCGGTCGTGCGCATCTTCGAGGATTCGAGCCTACCGGTTCTCGGCTACAGCGCGCTGTTCGGCGGGGTGCTGTTGGTGATCCTGCTGTGGATGCTGCCAAACAGCCGCGTCGCTTCGGCGTTCCGCCTCTCGACCCGCCTTGCCACCCCGTCGGGGCCGAGCGTCGCCTACTCCGCCTCTGACCACCTCGGGCTCACCGGCGCCATCGGTACCGCGATGTCCGATCTCAGGCCCGCGGGCGTCGCCCGTTTCGGCGACGACCGGGTCGACGTCGTTAGCGAGGGCGACTTCATCCCCGTAGGAAGCACAATCAAGGTACTTCGCGCCGAAGGCAACCGCGTGACGGTACGAGCCGAAGAGCCGGATGCGACGACGCCACCGTCGACCACGCTCTCCTCGACAGACACGCCAACTACTCCGCCGGCCGAGGCCGGCACGAATCCCAACACTGCGGCCGACGACGGTCGCGAGGAGAGCTGAATGGATAATATTCCCCTGATCGTCCTAGCCGGCGGCATAATCCTCTTCTTCATCATCCTGTTCTCGATCGTGCCGGTCGGGTTGTGGATATCGGCCATCGCGGCCGGCGTCAAGGTGAGCCTCATCAGCCTCGTCGCGATGCGGCTACGGCGCGTGCCGCCGCACCGGATCATCCTGCCGCTCATCAAGGCCGACAAAGCCGGAATCGAAGATGTCAACCAGGATCAGCTCGAGGCACATTTCCTTGCGGGCGGTGACGTCGATCGCGTGGTAGACGCCCTGATCGCAGCGGACAAGGCGCGCATCGCGCTGCCGTTCGACCGCGCGGCGGCCATCGATTTGGCAGGTCGTGACGTTCTCGACGCGGTCAAGGTCTCGGTCAACCCGCGCGTGATTCAGACCCCGAACGTCAGCGCCGTCGCGAAGGACGGTATCGAGCTGATCGCCACGGCGCGGATCACCGTACGCGCCAACCTCGAGCGGCTCGTCGGCGGCGCCGGCGAGGAGACGATCATCGCGCGCGTGGGCGAGGGCATCGTCTCCTCCATCGGTTCTACTGCTAGCCACAAGAACACGCTCGAGAACCCCGACAGCATCTCCAAGACCGTGCTCGCCAAGGGCCTCGACTCAGGCACGGCGTTCGAGATTCTCTCGATCGACATCGCCGACGTCAACGTCGGCCGTAACATCGGGGCGCAGCTCCAGACTGACCAGGCCGAGGCCGACAAGCGCGTTGCCCAGGCGAAGGCCGAAGAGCGCCGCGCCATGGCTGTGGCTGCCGAGCAGGAGAACCGCGCTGCGGTCGAAGCGATGCGCGCCAAGGTCGTCGAAGCCGAGGCCGAGGTCCCCCGGGCCATTGCCGACGCGTTCCGCGCGGGCCACCTAGGCATCATGGACTACTACCAACTGGAGAACATCCAGTCGGACACCAGCATGCGCGGCAACATCGCGCGGGCCGCTTCCGACGAGGACGAGAGCCACTAGAGCGTGGACCTCGATGCCCTGCTGGGCCTGCTCTTCTTCCTCGTCTTCGTGGTGGTGCCCGTGATCTCCGGCGCCCGCAAGCGCGGCAAAGGTCGGCCAGGACCGCAGCGAGGGCCGCAGCCAGGCAAGGGCACGGCGTCGCAGCGCCAAGCGACGACTGGTCAGGCCGGCCAGCGCGTGCCGGCTTCCGGTGCGTCGGGCCAAAGCGCCGCGGGCGGCCGCCGGGAAGACCACCCCGCCTCGAGCACGCTCGACGAGATCCGTCGCCGCGTCCAGGATGCGCAGGAGCGCGAACGGCGACGTGACGCGGAGAGGCCGAGCGCCCGCCGCGGCGCCCAGGAGGTCCCGGCCAGCCCCAGGCGATCAGAAGCACGCGGGTTGGTGTCGAGCGACCCGTTCGAGCGCGGCCTGTTTAGCGGCAGCGGCAAGTCGATATCCGGCGAACCCCTTGGCATGGGCCGTGAGGGCACGCTGGTGGCGGGGCAACCGATAGGCATGGGTCGCGAGGCCATGGGCCGTGAGGGCACGCTGGTGGCGGGGCAACCGATAGGTATGGGTCGCGAGGTCATCGGCCGTGAGGGCGTGTCGCGCGAGTGGCCGCCGCCAGCTAACGATTCCCTCGCCGGCCGGGCTAACGCCAGCGTGCTCGGCCGCGAGGGCGCAGTGGGGCAGGACGCGGGGCGCCAGCCGCCGGCGGGCAGAACGGCGCTCGGCCGCGAAGGGCAGACCACCACCTCCGTGCAACGGCGCGCAGGCAAGCGGAGCGGTTCGCTAGGGCGCGAGGGTTACGCCCGTCCCGGCCAGAGCACGCCGGCCTCAGGACGCTCGCTGCTGGGCCGCGAGGGCGGCAACACCCGCAGCGAACGCGCGGCGGCCGCCGAGATCGGCGCTGGTGGCACGCGACCAGCTAGGTCGGCCTCCGGCGCTAGACTGGGC
>DASROV010000513.1:0-7621 GCA_035646755.1 Trueperaceae bacterium
TCGCTTACCACGGCGCAGCGGGCACTCGTCACCTCGGCCCTGTGGGGTGCAGCGGCGCCGAGCAGCAGTGGCACCGCAAACAGCAGGCCGTGCCACGCCGCCAGGGGGGCGTCGCGGGGCCCAACGAAGTACGCGAGCAGCGCCGCTGCACCCCACAGGGCCGAGGTGACGAGTGCCCGCTGCGCCGTGGTAAGCGACCAGTCAGGGGTGGCACTCAAGGGCCGGCTCTCATCTCTCTCCCATCATGGCACCATCTAGAGGTAGAAAACGTGGACTTTTCTCTCAGGCCGCCAGAGAGCCCAGGCGGTAGACTCAAAGGCGTGAAGAAGGGCCGACGGGCACGACAACCTGGCCAGGCGCCGGCGACCGACATCGAGGCCATCGGGTTGGTCGTGGTGGCTCTTGGCCTGTTCCTCGCCGGGGTGCTCATCTCGGCCCTGCCCACCGGCGAGCTTGGGCGGACGCTACGCGCCGCCCTCGTTGGCCGCGCCGGCCTGGCCGCCTACGCCTTGCCGCTGCCGCCGCTGGCCATAGGCGGTCTGTTCCTGCTGCGGCGCAATCCCAGCTGGTGGCCGCGTCTCCTGCTCGGCTACGTCGTGCTCATCGCCGGCGCCTGGGGACTCCTTGCGGCCGTCGCACCGGAGGCGGCCGGCGCCTGGGGCCTCAATCTACGAGCCTCGCTCGGGCGTTCGTGGGGCACGCTCGCCGTCATCCCGGCCGTGGTGGTGGCCACCCTAGGCATCGACCTACTGGTCGGCTGGACGCCGACCACGCTGCTCAGGGGCGTCATGCGCTCCGTGGCGCAGGCGGTGCGCGGCCTCTACCGCGCCGCTTCGGGCGCTCGCCGCCACGCCAAGGAGAGGGCCGCCTTCGGCGCCGACGCTGCCCTGGTGCGCCGCGGCATGAGCGAGCTTGGCAAGGACCTCGAGGCGCTCAGCACCCTCTACCCCGGCAGCGCCGAGCTCGAGCGTTGGCGCACCGAAGTGCGCGCCAGCCACAGGAACCTCCGCGCGCCCAGCCAAGCCGTTCTCAAGGAGGCTCGCGCCGACCTGAAAGCCTGGCGCTCGGCGGTCGCCGACTTCTCCAAGGACCGGGCTGCCGAGCTCGCCGTGCACCTCGACGCCGAAGCCGCGCTGCCACCGGAACCCGATGCCGGCGGCTTCGAGCAGTGGAGCCTCGCCCTCAAACAGCTGCTTGACGACGCGATAGTCGAGAAGGCGGCCGCGGCCGTCGCCGCCGACCGCCTCCGCAAGGCGCTGGCGCTCGACCTTACCGCGTTGATCGAGCGCAACCGCCGCCTCACGCGCGAACGCGACCTCGACCGGCGCGCGCTGAAGGGGATGAGCCCTCGGGAGCTCGCCGGCGCGTCGCAAGCGCATCACCGCAGGCTGGAGAGCCTGCGCTCGCTCGAGCAGGAGGCCGACAGGCTGAGCCTCGACGCCGACGGTCTCGAGCCGTGGCGTGAGCTGCTCGCGCAGCTCGACGCCGTCGTCGCCAACTACCAGGGCAGCGCCGAGGTAAGCGATTACGACGCGACCTTGGCCAAGGAGTTAAGCAACGAAGGTAGGCAGGTGCTTGGTCAACTCCACGGCTGGCGCGAGGCGCTCGCGGCCGTCGAGAGACGGGCAAGCGCGGCGCAAGTCGCCATGCAGGCCGAGGCGGCGCAGCAGGCCGAGGTGGCTATGCAGGCCGAGGCGGACCAGGCAGCTCAGCCGGCCCGAGCCCAGGCCGACGAGGCGCGAGGCACGGGCGCCTGGTTCGCCGGCGAGGACGCCAATGCTCAGGACCACTACGGCGCGGTCTTCGGCGCGGCAGGGCGCGAGCGTCACGACCAGCGGCAGCACGAGCGGTCGCTCGCGCCCGCGCTCGAAGCCGCGCTGCTCGACGACAGGGTCGCCATCGCCGAGCCGCCGGCGCAGGCTGACGACCGGGCCGGGACGGCAGTCGGGGCGAACCTCGCCGGCAGCACACACGCTCAACAGGTAACCGCGGTGCCGCTGCGGCGCGGTTCGCCGACGCCGACCGCTAGGGGCGCGGACGCTGATGAACGTGGCGAGCGTCCCGCCGTTCCCGAGGTCGGCGGCATCCCCATCCAACTGCCGCCGCTCGAGCTTCTCGACGTCACCGAGCGCTCGCCACACGACCGCGAGGAGATGCTCAAGGAGCACCGCTCCCGCGTCGCGCAGATCGACGAGACGCTGGCCAACTTCAAGCTCGGCGGTCGCGTGGTGGCGGCCGTGCGCGGCCCCACCGTCACCCGCTTCGAGGTCGAGCCGGCGCCGGGCGAGAAGATAAGCCGCTTCGCCAACCTGTCAGACGACCTGGCGCTGGCGATGGCGGTCGGTTCGGTCCGCATCGAGGCACCCATCCCCGGCAAGAGCGTCATCGGCCTCGAGGTGCCCAACGCCCACCGCGAGCTGGTTCGCTTCCGCGAGGCCACCGAGTCGCCGAGCTACCGCCGCGCCAAGGCGCGCCTTCCGCTGATCCTCGGCAAGTCGATAGACGGCGACATGATGGTCGGCGACCTGGCGAAGATGCCGCACCTGCTCATCGCCGGCTCGACCGGCTCGGGCAAGTCGGTGGCGGTGAACACCCTGGTCGGGTCGCTGCTCTACCGCTTCCTGCCGACCGAGCTGCGCTTCCTGATGATCGACCCGAAGATGGTCGAGCTCACCCCGTTCGACGGCATCCCTCACCTGCTACGGCCGGTGGTGACGAACCCGAAGGACGCCGCCGGCGTGCTGCTCGGTGCGGTGACGCACATGGAGCGGCGCTACCAGATGATGTCCAAGCTTGGCGCCAAGAACCTCGATCAGTACAACGAGAAGGCGCGCAACCTCGACCTGCCGCCGATGCCGTTCATCACGATCATCATTGACGAGCTGGCCGACCTGATGATCACCAGCCCAAAGGAGGTCGAGTCGTCGATAATGCGCCTGGCGCAGATGGCGCGCGCCACCGGCATGCACCTGATCCTCGCCACGCAGCGGCCGTCCGTCGACATCCTTACCAGCCTCATCAAGGTCAACGTGCCCGCTCGCATGGCCTTCGCCGTGTCGAGCTCGCATGACTCGCGCACCATCCTCGACGGCATGGGCGCCGAACGGCTAATCGGCCTCGGCGACATGCTCTTCTACCAGCCGGGCCTGGTGAAGGCCGTGCGTCTCCAGGGCCCGTTCGTCAGCGAGAACGAGATCGCCCGCCTAAGCGACTTCCTCAGACGCCAGTACTTCGACGATGACTTCGTCGAAGCCTACGGCGCCGACTTCGATCCGCCGCCGGCCGACGATTCGACGGCCAGCGGGTTCATCGATTGGAACGACGACAAGCTAAGGGTGGCCGCGGAGTTGGTTATCAACGAGGGTCAGGCGAGCGTCTCGCGGCTGCAACGCCGGCTCTCGGTCGGGCACGCGCGCGCAGGCAAGCTCATGGACTCGCTCGAGGCGCTCGGCGTAGTCGGGCCGCACACCGGCAGCAAGCCGCGCGAGGTGCTCGTGCCGTTCGAGGAACTGCCCAACATCTTCGGCAAGTAGCTGGAAGTGGTTGGAAGTGGCGGCAGGTAGCCGCCGGGCGCCGGGTGCCGGGTGCCGATCCGTGCGCCTAGTCGGCCGCGAAGCGTAGCTCCAGGGCCTCGCCCACCTGTTCGAACCCCACCGAGCGGTAGACGTGGTTCGACGTCGGGAAGTCGAGGTCGGTGTAGAGAAAACAGAAGCGGGCGCCTGCCGCCAGCTCCTGGCGTGACAACGCTGCCACCAGCGCCTCGGCGTGACCGCGCCTGCGGGCCTCCGGCGGGGTGTACACCGGCCCGATGCGACGCCCGTTGGGGGTGTGCGGCCGCTCATGCCGGCGAGGCTGGCCGGCGAGCCTTCCTGGTCGAGCCACAGGTACAAGCGCCTCACAGGGCCGCCCTGGAACGACGTCCAGACCTCCTCCGGGTCAGGGAGAGCGTGGAACGTGTCGTCGTTGAACCCTTCGAGCCACTCGATGACGAGTTCATGGTCTTCCGCCCTCGCCAACCGCATGCTCCCGCTTGCACGTGGTCTCTCGATCACCAGCGTGAGCTGGTAGAGCCCGAGGCGCACGATCGTCTCCGCACTGCCGCCGGCGCGATCGACCCACAAACGAGCGCCGGCCTCGGCGGCGTCCACCGGGCCGAGGACCCCAGGAAGGTCGACGCCGCGGCCGAGTAGGTCGGCAAGCAGCGCCTCGCGGGCGCCCGGATCGTCGCCGTGGCTGAGCAGTAGTTTGTGCGGCGGCGTGCGGATCACGACCGCGGCGCAGGCGTTTGGTCGGGGACCGTCCAGCCCGCCGTTGGCGACCGGGTAGGAGTTGGCGGCCGGGTAGGCGTCGGTCGCCGAGTAAGCGGCGAGCAACTCGACATCGACGTCGGCGTAGCGGCCGCCCGCGATCTGGTCGAGGACCGAGAGCTGCAGGTTGTTAGCGGCCTCGTGACGGCTGAGATGCGGCTCCACCGCCGCAGCGAAGCCGCGGCGGTCGCTGAGGCCTTCCCCCGACCTGATCACCCGCCACGGCTCACCGTCGCCTCCGCTCACGATCTGCGGCTCACGGCTGCAGTAGCCGGACGCCGCTCTCCTTGACGATCTCTTCGAGGCTGGCCTTCGGCGAGCGGTATGCGACGGCGATCATCGTGGTGTTGAAGGCGTAGCCGAAGGTGCCGTCGGCGCCGAGGTAGATGAACCCGCCGTCGCCGTCGGCGGCCTTCAACTCGTCGAGGCCGGCGCGCAGCGCCCGTTCTGGGCTCGACCCAAGGTCGATGCGTAGCGCCGCCGTGCGGCAGGCGACCGTGCGAAGGAACGACTCGCCGACGCCGGTGCCGGAGAGGGCGTGCCGCGCGTCGCACCAGGTGCCAGCGCCCGGTACAGGGGTGTCCCCGAGGCGTCCAGGGTACTGGCCGAGGCGCCCACCGGTGCTCGTGGCGGCGGCCAAGCGGCCATCGTCGGACAGCGCCAACGCGCCGACCGTGCCGCGTCCAGGCTCGTCGGTTTCCTTGGCGCGCCACCGCACGAGGTCCGCCCTGGTGCGAGGAGTGAGCAGCGATTCGTTCGGCACCGGGTTCTCCTCGAGCCGCTCGGCGCCCTCCCCCGCCAGGATCACGTGCGGCGTCGTGCGCCTCACCACGTCGGCAAGCCGCACCGGGTTGCTGGAGTTGCTTACGGCCGCGACGGCGCCTGCGCTGCCGTCGGCGGCCATAACGCAGGCGTCGAGCTCGACGCGCCCCTCTCGGGTGGGGGCGCCGCCCACGCCGGCGTTGAAGGCGCGCTCGTTCGCCTCCATGTTGCTGACCGCTGTCAGCACCGCCTCGAGGGGATCGCCGCCGTCGTCAAGCGCCCGGTAGCCGACGTCGGCCGCGGCCTTGAGACCCGCGCGGTAGGCGTCCTGGTAATCGGCCGGCACCGTGCCCGCGCCTCCATGAATGATGAGTATGGCCATGCGGCACAAGTTACCAAGCCGCGCGGCTGCTTGAGCGCGGTGGGTCGGGGCGGTACCCGCGCTGGCCGTGCGACCCCGCTGGTTACACTTACCCCGATGCGCCTGGTGCTGTTCTACCTCGTCCTGCTCGTCTCGCAGGGCTTCCTTTCGGCACTGCTGGCGCCGGTCCCTGGCCCCGACCTGTTCCTGCTCGCGGTGCTGTCGCTGTTGTGGCGCATCCAGCCGTGGCAGCTGGTCATCCTGGCCTACGCTGTCGGCATGGTGCAGGACCTTATCGGCCAAGGGGTCCTCGGCATGCACGCCCTTGCTCTCGCCGCCGCCGCCCTCTGCGCCTCCCTCGTGCGGGCCCAACTCACGAACTCGGGCGTGCTCGAGAGGATGTTGGTGGTGTTCATCGCGGTGCTCGGCAAATGGGGCGTCATCGCGGTCCTCATGGTCTGGCTGACCGGCGGTCCGATCAGCCTCTTCTCGTTGGGAGCCGTCGCGGCCGTCGAGGGCGCTCTCACCGTCGCTGCAGGACTCCTCGTCCTACCCTGGAGCGCCGCCTTGCTCGAACGCAGCCGGGTGCTGCAGAAAGAGCTGCTGTAGCGATGATGGTCCCTCGCATGCGCGTGACCTTGGCGCTGCTCTTCACGATCCTGGTGGTGTTCACGGGCCGGCTGATGTTCCTGCAGCTGGCCAGGAGCGACGAGTTCACTGCCAGGTCGGTGCTCAACTCCACTGAGGAACAGCGCATCCTGCCGCTTAGGGGCCGCATCCTGGCTCGTGACGGCACCGTGCTTGCGGACGACCGCATCGCCTACGACCTGCTTTACACGGGCGGCGCGGCGCCGGGCTGGGAGCGCCTCAAGGCGCTGCTCGGCACCGACGCCGAGCTGCGTGAGCCCGACCCGAGCAAACCGGAAGAGATCCAGAACGGTGCCGTGTTGGTGTGGAACATCCCCGACACCCTGGTGCCCGCCGTCGAGGAGCGGGTCGCCGGCAACCCCAACCTCTACCTTCGCGAGCGCGTCGAGCGCACCTACCCGACCAACCTGGCGGCGCAGACCATCGGCTACACCGCCCAGGCCGACCCGACCCGCCACATCGGCTACTCGGTTAACGACCTCGTCGGTGTGATGGGCATCGAGGCGGCGTACGAGGCGGCGCTGTTCGGCAGCGCCGGCATGCGCGAGGTCGAGGTCGACAACCGCGGCACCGAGGTCGCATCCTTCGTGAGGTGGACGGCTTCTCCCGGCCTCGACGTCACCCTCACCATCGACCCGCAGCTACAGCGGCTTGCCGAGGACGTGTTGGCCGACTCCCTTTCGTACGTCAACCAGGACCGCGAGCGCGTCGGCTTGCCGCTGACGGAGACGGTGCGTGGCTCGATAGTCGCGATCGACCCGCGCAACGGCGAGGTGCTGGCCATGGCGAGCGCCCCCACCTTCGACCAGAACGTGTTCACGCACCGGCCGTCGGACCCCGAGGCGGTAATCGAGATCCTCGGCGATACCGCCAACAAGCCGTTGGCCAACCGTGCGGTGGAAGCGTACCCGCCGGCCTCGACGTTCAAGGTGGTGACCTCGTCTACGCTGCTCGAGTACGGCTACGCTGGCCGCAACACCACCTACCCGTGCACGTCCGCGTTCCGCTTCGGCGGCATCACCTGGCGCAACTGGGCGACCTACGACAAGGGTGCGTACAACATCCTGCACGCGATCGCCGACAGCTGTAACACTTATTTCTGGTACGCCGCGTACGACACGCCCAACTTCAGCGTCGGCTGGGCCCCGTTCATCGAGGACCTCGTCGAGCGGGCGCGGCAGTTCGGCCTCGGCGAGCCGGTGGGTGTCGGCCTCATGGAAGAGAAGGCCGGCCGCATCCCGGACGAGGACTGGGTGAAGGCGCAGCCGCAGTACAACCACGGTTGGCTGCCCGGCTTCACGCTAAACACGGTGATCGGCCAAGGCGACGTGCTGGCCACGCCGATACAGATCGCGCAGCTCGTGAGCACCCTGGCGATGGACGGCAGGATGGCGCACCCCCACCTGGTCAAGCGGATCGGTGACCAGGTGATGGAACCGGTTGTCGAGCAGGTCGAGGGCGACCACTGGCAGACGCTGCGCGACGGCATGACGATGATGTTCACCGACTACCCGTCGCGCAACTACATGGGGCCGCAGGTCTT
>DASROV010000514.1:0-2174 GCA_035646755.1 Trueperaceae bacterium
ACATCGCCCAAGAACACCAACGCGTTCATCAGTCACGCTACGCCGACGGCGCCACCCCAGAAGCGGCGTGACGCACCTTCAGAAGAGCCGCACCCAAACGATTCCGTGTGTGCCTCGAAGACGTCATCGAGTTCCTGATCAAGGATCTCGACGTCCCCGGGCACGACGGGTGGCAGGCCGTCGTCGAGCAAGGCCGCGAACGGTGGTACCACCGTCAACTCGGTGCGGCGATCCGGTCGAACCAGGACGCCGCCGTTGCGGTGCTCGAGGAACTCGGCTACACGGTTTCATCCGGTGAGGATTGAGCGGTTCCCGCACTCTTGAGCGCATAATCGATGGCGCCAGTGACGCCGCCGATGAGGTCCGAGCAGCAAGCCATCGGAACGCCGCAGCTTGAAGCGTCGGCACGACCGCAGACACCGGTTTCGTGGCCGCTTGTCGGGCGGCGGCAAGCGCCTCGGAGAGTTCCGATATCGGCTGCACGCCGATGGCCATGGACGCCGGCCGAGCAACCGGCGAGCGGCTGCTCCCGGTCCCTCAGCGACGAGTAGTCTCGCCGTCACGACACGGCTTCGGCGTTGGCGCCGCGCTGGTATGGACGAAGGTCGGGACAACGCTGCCTCGCCTGAGTCGTGCGGCTGGGAGGAGCGGGACAAGCGGTGGTGGTCACCTGACCGGCTGGATAACGGATCCGCGCGAGTGGGCACGTCAGCGCGCGGAGTTGTCGGCTGTTGACCGCGCGGAGATCGGCGATGCTGTGTCGACGGGGCGAGCGGTCAGGAAGCCACATCTCGCTCCGTTCGTGCTGCGGGAAGCGCAGCGACACAAGGTGGCAGGCCGCATCGGGGCAATTGCCTCTCCGTTGCTGTTCACGGCTTCGACCGCTGGGTTGTTCTATGTTGCTGAGGGCGAGTTCTCCATGTTTGCGGCGGTCTTTGGGACCATCGGCGGGCTTGCTGTGGCTGTCGTTCTCCTAGTCGTGACAAGTTCCAACGCCGAGCAGGCGATCAAGCGTAATGCCGCCGTGCTGCAGGGATCGGTCTCTGCGGCCTCTGATGCGAGCATCGACAGCGGTGGACACCTGCTCTTGCGCCGGATTGGCTACTGGGTCGGTGCCTTTTTCATCGTGTCGTTCCTGCTCCGCGTCAGTGTTCGATTCGTCGCGGCGCTGCTCGGCCTTGTTGGTGTTGACGTTGCCGCCATCCCGGATCCTGTCGGCCTGGCCGTGTCCATCCCGCTGCTCGCATGGCTTACTTGGCGTACAGAGCGATATCTGCGAAAGCGCTGACGTCGGGGCCGATTCGGTGCGAGTTGGCGTGGAGGGAGGCCATGCCATGCCGCCGTGCGGCCGAAGCCTTCTGATAGCGAACCATCAGGCTGCCCCCTCGAAATGGTGGGTGTCGTCTTCGGCGCGACGTCATTGACCGTCACGGCGCACGGGGATAGGCGATACTGAAACACATGGTCGACCACCCGCTATCCGAGCGCAGCCGGCGCGTCGTCTGGGAGGAAGTGCTCGACGATCCGGCTCGCCGCCGGGTGAGGCGCGCGATATCCCGCGGACAGGCCCTGAGCGATCCTGGTGAGGCGGCCGTGGCCACTGACCGCTCACGAGACCTGCGTCGCGGAGTCAAATGGGTGGTGCTGGCAAACGTACTCGTGGGGCTCTTCCTGATCTCCTTGGCGTTCTACCTGGTTGCCTTGCCAGCCACACCGAGCTTTTGGTGGTTTGTTAGCGCCTGTTCGCTAGCGGTCGTATTATCGCCAGCCCTGGGCGGGCTCCGGGTGCGACGGCTCAACCGAGCAATCGAAGCCAACCGTTCCCATGGGACTGATCCCTAGAAGACGCGCACGCTCACGGTCGGTGAGATCCGCAAACCTCCTGAGAGCGGGTGGGCCTCAGAGGGTTGCTGAGGCCGGCTAACGGTTATGTGTATCTGCACCCTTTGCGGCATAAGAGGCGTGCGAGGAGGGGCCGCGAGTTCCCACGTCCCACAGCTTGGGTACCGATGGCTGCATGGAGCGGGTAGAGGCGCTGGTGCAGCGTGCTGCCGCTGTCGCCGACGAGCCCGACCCTGGTGGCAGCGCGCGGCTTGAATCGCTGGCCGCCGAACCGAGGTGGCAGCTACAGGCTGCGTTCGCCTATGCCAAGCGACGCAGCCAAGACCGGCGCA
>DASROV010000515.1:0-2616 GCA_035646755.1 Trueperaceae bacterium
CACCGTCGGCACGTCAGTCGCCGCCACGGCGACGGGGCTCGAGCCGGGTCTCGAGGTCGAACTGGTGTGGATGAGCGCCGACGCCGACTGGAACGTCGGTGACGGCACCTTCCACGGCGTCACGGCCGAGGAGACCCGCACGGTGCTTGACACCGTCACCGTCGGCGAGGACGGCCAGGCCGACTTCGATTTCGTCGTGCCCGACGACTACGGCTACGTCCACAACCTCTTCGTCGAGGCGGCCGGCGAGCAGGTAGCGCGCCAAGGGTTCACTATCGCGCCGTCGTTGGCGATCTCGCCGGCCTCGGGGCCGGTCGGCACGCCTATCACCGTCACGATGAAGGGCGTCGGCTACCGCTTCTGGGAGTCGGTCTGGCACCTGGCGTACGACGGCGCGCACACCGGCTGGGTCTCGGCCATCACCACCAACGGCACGGCCGTCTTAACCATCCCGGCGACCGGCGAGGTCGGGTTGCACACCCTGCAGGCCATCTCAGGCACGCACCCGGTGCCTTACCTCAACCAGCAGCAGTCGCCCAACTACAAGCCGGCGGTGCCGACGGTCGTCAGCGCGATGTTCGAGGTCACCGCAGGCGAGCCCGTCGCAGCGGCCGCCCCCGAGACGCAGGTGCTGCCTCGTGGGCGCGAGGTCGCTTCTAACTTCATGTCGGGCCCCTCGCTCAACCTGAGTCACAGCTCGGGGATCGTGGGCAGCGAGATCGTCGTCAGTGGCAGCGGCTTCCCTCCGGGCGCCGATGTCGAACTGCTATGGAGCAGCGTTACCGGCAACCGCATAAGCGGCGAGGGTTGGCAAGAGGTCGAGCGCCCGCTCGCCGGGGTGCGGACAGACACGGACGGCAGCTTCTCCCATACGCTCGAGACGCCCGACGACCTCGGTGGCGCCCACACCCTGCGCGCGGTGGCAGGCGACGTAGTGCAGAGCCTCGAGTACATCATCACGCCGAGCGTGGCGATGATCGAGCCGCAGGTCGTCGAACCAGGCGGCGACATCACCATCACCCTCAAGGGCGTCGGCTGGACGCAAACGGCGAACATCTACACGGTACTAATGGACAACGGCTACCTCGGCTACGGCTGCGGGTTCAACAGCCAGGGCGACGTGACCATGCACCTCAGGGCCCCCGGCCGCGAGGGCCTGCATTTCATCACCATCTACCCGTCGATATACCAGGGCGAAGTGACGTCGCCGGGCGGGCCGAGCACGCCTGACGCGAACGCCACCTACCTACAGCTGCCGATGCTCAACCACATCGACCACCCCGGTGAGGAGCTGCCGGCGTTCCAGCTGTCGTTCGAGGTGCGGGCGGGGTAACGCGGCGCTCACTCGCCAAGCGGTCTTAACATCGACCTCGGGCTCGGTCCTTGCCGAGGCCTTGGACGAGCCAGGCCTTTAGCCCGAATGTCGCAATAGTTGCAACTTCATAAGCATTTAATGTAATCATCGCGGGCATGCCAGCAACCATCATCACGCCGGAGCGCGAACAGCTCGGGCACGAGATCGGCGAGGCGCTCTTTCATCTCATCTGGCGCTACCGTCAGCAAGCCGACCAGTCGTTCGCACCGCTCGGAGTCAACTCGTTGCGCGCTCTGATGCTCGGCCTCATCGCGCGCGAGCGCCTGCATCCCAAGGCCCTGGCCGACACACTCGATCTCGCGCCGCCGGCGATCTCGCACATTCTTACCGATCTGGAGGAACGAGGGCTCATCGCACGCAGCCTCGATCCCGAGGACAGGCGCCGGGTGTTGCTCGAGATCACCGACGCCGGCCGGACCTTGCTTAGCCGGGTGGCGGCAACATGGAACGGTCTGAACGTCGCGAAAATGGCGGCGCTCACCGAGGATGAGGTAGTCGCTTTCCGGGACCTGCTACGCAAGATCACGGCGGACGCGTGAGGCGGCTCGGCCAGTCGATCGTCGAGCAGCGCACGATGCTAGTCGCAGTGCGGCGAGTAGTGCGGCGCGCGGTGCTGGCCGCACTACTCGCCGGCGCGCCCCTGCCGGTGGCCATGGCGCAAGCCGACGAGGCTGGCGCGACCGTCACCGTGAGCAAACTGGAAGCGCTGCTGGCATGGGCGCCCCAGCATCCCGCGGTTAAGGCCGCACAAGCCGGTCTAGCGGCGGCCGAGGCCCAGCTGCGTGCCGCGCGGAGCCCGGTCCGGCTCGAGGTGAGTTCCTCCCTGACCCAACTCGACGTCGATGAGATAGATCTCGCCCCGGAGATCCCGGGTATGCAGGCGCTCGACAAGACGCTCCTCAGTGTCACCGCCGGGGTATCGCTCCGGCCGTTCGCCTTCGGCGACATCGCCGACCTGGTCGACCAACGCGAGGTAGCCGTAGCTCAGGCGCGACTCGATCTCAGCGAGTCACTCGTAGCCATCCAGGTACGCACCCTAGAGGCGGCGTACGAACTCGAGCTCGCGAGCGCCGGCGTGACAGTCGCCGAGCAGGGGCTCGAGCTTGCTAAGGAAGCGCTGGCCGCCACCGAGCTACGCGTCGAAAGAGGCGCCGCTACCGAGAGGGAACTCGGTAGCGGCGCCTCTTTCGACGCGTAGCTCGGTGGCGGCCAGCGCTTCCTTAGCAAGCTCGAGCCCCTGC
>DASROV010000516.1:0-2251 GCA_035646755.1 Trueperaceae bacterium
CCCGGCCAACAGGCACCAAGACTACTCCTGGGTTGGTGCAGAACTGACCTACGCCGAGCGTGAACGAGGCGTGCAGTCCCTCGGCGATGGCATCGGCACGGGCGTTGGCGGCCTCGGCTAGCACGAACACGGGGTTCACGCTGCCCATCTCGGCGTAGACCGGGATCGGCTCTGGCCGCTCGGCGGCCAGGCGCATGAGCGCTTCGCCGCCGGCTCGTGAGCCGGTGAAGCCGACCGCCTTGACGCGCGGGTCGCTCACCAACCCCCGGCCGACCTCGTGACCGTCGTCGAGCAGCAAGGCGAACACGCCGTCCGGCAAGCCGCTGGCGGCGACCGCTGCCGACACCGCGTCGGCGGCCAGGCGCGACGTGCCCGGGTGGCTGGGATGCGCCTTGCAGATCACCGGGCAACCGGCGGCCAGCGCCGAGGCCGTGTCCCCACCGGCCACGGAGAAGGCGAGCGGGAAGTTGCTGGCGCCGAACACCACCACCGGCCCGAGGGCGCGGCGCAGCGAGCGGATGTCGGGCTTCGGCGGTTGCGCCGTCGGCTCGCCGCCCGCATCGACCGCGGCGAGCCAGTCGGGCCGCTCGATGAGGTCGGCGAACATGCGCAGCTGGCCGGTGGTGCGGGCCAGCTCCCCCTCGAGGCGGCCCACGCCCAACGCCGTCTCGTGGTTAGCGCGCTCGACCAGCGGCGCCTTGGCCCGCTCGAGCTCGCTGGCGATGCGCCTCAGGAACGCCGCGCGAGCCGCGGCAGGTGTGGCCACGTAGGGCGCGAACGCCGCGGCAGCGGCCGTGAGGGCCGCGTCTACGTCGGCCGCGCTGGCAACCGTGAACGCTGGTTCGAGCGACCGTCCCGCGGCGGGGTCGAAGGCCCGGAAGGTGCGCGCTCCGGCGGCGGTGCTACCGACGGCCGCCCGCGTCACGCCGTCTTCCTCAGCTCGGGGCGGTTGCCGAGCCCCGCCTCGATGGTGGCGACCGTCTCCTTCAGCTCCTCGCCAGCCAGCTCCATGCGCGGACCGCGCACGCGGGCGTTGCCGCGCCCGACGAGCTCCTGGGTGAGCTTGATCTTCTGCACGAATTTCGTGCCGATGTCCAGACGCAGTAGCGGCAGGAACCAACGGTAGAGCTCGAACGCCTCGTCGGTGCGGCCGGCGCGCGCCAGGTCGAAGAGCCGCACCGACTCCTCCGGGAAGGCGTTCACCAGCCCCGCGATCCAACCGCCGGCGCCGCTGAGGACGGCCTCCACGATGACGTCGTCGACGCCGACGAGGATGTTGAAGTCGTCGCCGAGCATAGAGCGCAACCAAGCCACGCGTCTGACGTCGGCGCTGGACTCCTTGACAGCGTTCAGGTGTGGGAACTCGCCGGCCAGCTCGGCCACCTGCGGGGGCGTGAAGTCGGTGACGTAAGCCAGCGGGTTGTTGTAGAGCATCGCCGGCAGCGCGGCGGATTTCAGGATGGCCGCGACGTGCGCCTTCATCTCGCGCCAGTCGCTGCTGTAGACGTATGGCGGCAGCACCATGAAGCCGCTGGCGCCGGCGGCCTCGGCGTCACGCGTGAACTGCACGGCGTCGCGCGTCGACAGCGACGCAACTGCCGGGATGATCGGGGCCACCCCGCCAAGCGCCGCGACCAGCCGCTCGATGGCGCCGAGCTTCTCGGCCGTGCTCACGGTCGCCGCCTCGCCGAGCGAACCGAATGGGACGATGCCGACGCAACCGGCCTCGACCATCCAGTGTGCGTGCTCGGCGAAGAACTCGTGGTCGATGCTTAGGTCGGGGTTGAACGGGGTGGTTATCGCCGGGATTACGCCTTGCCAGTTGACCTTCATTGCTCTCCTTCCGGCGCGCTGCCGAGCAGCCGCGCCACGCTCAGGGCGCTAGGGCGGGTACGTCGGACTCGAGCCGTGCGATGACGAACCCGAGGTTGGTGCGGATGTGTTCGGCCATGCGTTCCTCCGCCAGATCGCCGTCCCCGGCCGCGATGGCCGCGACGATCCCCTCGTGCTGGGCGTGCGCGAGTTCGGTGGCGTTCACGTGACGGGTGAGCACCTTCACGCGGCTCACCCGCGAAGTGAGCCGTTCGATGAGCTCGAACAGGACGGGGTTGCCAGAGAGCTCGGCCACGGTGCGGTGGAAGTCGTCATCGGTCTCGATGTGGCGAGCGTAGTCGTCGGGTCGCGCTTCCCGCATGGCACGAAGCCTCCTCGCCAGCCGGTCCTTGGTGTCGGCCCGTTGGCGTGTGGCCGC
>DASROV010000517.1:0-3698 GCA_035646755.1 Trueperaceae bacterium
GCATAGAGCGGCAAGTCCTGACGTTCGCCGTCAACGGGAACGAGTTCGGGGCCGGCGCCTTCGCGACTCGAAAGCCTGAACAGGCCGACGTCGGTGGCAAGTAGCAGCGTCTCGGTGGCGTCGGAGGCGAGCCAGGTGGCATCCTCCACCTCGAAGCCGAGATCGTGAGGGTGCGGAACCCAGTCCTCGCCGGCGGTGCGCGAGAGCAGTACGCGGCTGCGCATGCCGTTTCCAGCCGGCGCTGGCGACTCGGTGCCCGCTGGCACTGACCGGTGGGCGGCATCGCTCAGTGAAGTTCCGTCGGCCACCGTCTCGGTATCGGCAGCCCGAGTCTCGCCCTCTTCCGCGTCGGCCCCGGGCTCGCGCTCTTCCGCGTCGGCCGCGGGTCCGGCGTCGGGCTCGAAGCGGGTGACAACCGCCAGCAGGCCCGGCAAGGTCGGGTGGGTGCACAGCCGCACTACCTTCTCGCCGGCCAACAGCTGACCGTACGCCAGCGGTTCCCAGCCGACACCATCGTTGATGGTGCGGAACAAGCCTGTGTTCGAGGCCGCGTACCAGATGCCGTCCTGCGTAGGTGCGGCAACCACTGCAGGCACGTTGCCGCCCGGAACCTCCTCGAGGTGAAGACGCACGCGGTCGACCCACACGACGCCCGGTTCGCGCAGGGCGATCTCGTAGATGTGCGAGGCCCTCAAGGTCTTGCCGAACTCCCAGCCGGAGCGGTCGCCGCTCGGCAGCGGCGTGATGGTGTCGTGAAGCCGCTCGAGCACCCGTTGCCCAAGGCGCCCCAGGTCCTCATGCTGATGGACGACCACGCGCGCGGTCACGCGCACCGTCTTGTACTTCGCCCAGTTAACGCGGCACCGGCTGCCCAAGGGGCGACGTCGATCAAGCTCGGCCAAGACACGCTGGGCCACGGCGGGCCGCTCCAGGAGCCGCAGGGCGGCCGCATCGACCCGCTGAGTGGTCGTCGCGGCCGGCACCAGTACCACCTCGGCCTCGCCCGGTTGGGCGTGCCGCCAGTAGGCCGCGCTGGTCACCGCCATCGCCCTCGCCACCGCGCGGTCACTGGTGAGGGCGACGAGCTCGTAGTCACGGGCGGTGACGGCGCGTTGCAGCGAGTGGATCTCCTGAGGCCCGCGCTTGAGCGCGTTCTCGAGGGTCTCGGCTTCGCGGCCGCCCTGGGCAGGCGCCGGGTTGCTTACGCTCACGCCGGGGACTGGGTCCTTGAGCACCGTTAGGGTTCCTGCCGCGACGTTGCCCGCGCGGCCGCCACCGCGCCGGTACCAGGCGAGGATCCGCCTGCCCGCGGCCGGCACGGCAGCCAACGGTTGAAGGGTCCCGTCCAGCTCGCCGGCTTCGTTGCGGCGGCGAAGCGCCGGCGCGAAGTGGATCAGCCCAGCCTGTCGATCGGCGCGATAGACGAACTCCCCCGTGCGGCCGACGAACGTCTCGACCTCTTGCCAGATACGGAAGCGGCCGCCGTCGTGCTCCAGGCCTCCAGCTTCCGGTTTGGCTTCGTCGGCGCCAAGCTCGACGGCAACGACGAGGTCACCATCGTCCCCGGTCGGCGCCACGACGGGCGGTCGCCTTAGGGCCAGAGTGAAGCCGGCCATACCCGTTCCGCTGCCGAGTTCCTCGGCTGCCACCAACTCGGCGTGGTGGGCGGTCACCGTCACTCCGCCGGCAGCGGTAGCGATGTAGGCGTCGTGGTCAGTGGCGAAGACAACCGGCTCTTCGGCCGAGTCGGACCGGGCCGCGCCGACCCGCGTGCCGCGCGGGACCTCGATGCGGCCCTCGCGGCCGGGCACCCGCTCGAACCTAAGTTCCGCCCGCGCGGCCGCTGGCGGCGCGAGGTTCACGCCCATCAGCTTCAACAGCTCGACGTAGACCTTCTCCGGCACGCGGTTGAGGCGGTAGATCATGGTGTCGGTAAGGAACGCGAACAGCTCGAGCATGACGATGCCGGGGTCGCTCTCGGACTGGTCGGTCCACGCCGGGCTCCGGTCGCTGATGCGGCGCTTGGCTTCCGCCAGCAGGTCGTCGAAGCTGCGATCGTCAAGCCGGGGGGTCTCGAGCGGCATCACGCGCCTCCGGCTCGCAGGTCGAAGCCGAAGCGCACCTGGTCGAGCTCGCTCGTGGCGCGAACCTTGTAATCGAGCTCGATATCGAGCCGTTCCGGCCGGTCGAGAGCAGGCCCGGCGTCGAGCCGGACGATGGCCACGCGCGGCTCCCAGCGTTCGATTGCCTGGCGCACGTAGTGCATGGCCAGGCCGGCCGTGGTCGGGTCGTTCGCCGCGAACGCCAGGCGGTGCAGCGAGCAGCCGTAATGCGGTCGCATCACCCGCTCGCCCGGCATGGTGGAGAGCAACAGCATGATGGCTTGGCGGACCGAAGCGTCGCCGGCGACCATCGCGACACCGCCGGCCGGGTCGAAGCGAAGCCCGACTTCGTCAGCGGCGCCGAGGTCGGGGTGGCCGAAGCGCCAGGCGTTGTAGCGAGTCGCTGTCACGGCCGCTCCCGTACGTGGGCCTGGCCCGGCTGCCTGACGGTGTAGTTGACCTGACCGGGTGGTGTGCCGTCGGTGAGCCCACTTACCGTGTCGAGGCACACCCGGCGCCCGTCGACGGTGATGAACGTCGAGTAGCCCTCGGTGACGGCCAGCGTCGTCAAGCACGGCCGGATGCCGGCCGGTGGGTTGGCGTTCGGGCAGGCTCGTACTTTGCAGTGCTCGGGGTCAGGCTCGACCAGCACGCTGCGGCCCCGCACGGTGACCCAGGTCTGTGTCGGTGGGTTGAGCGCCACCAGCCCCGCGTGCTCGCAGGCGAGGACCGCGTCGACGGTGAGGAACTCCATCATCGGCTCACGCCTTCTCGAAGTCGACGGTTCGGCCCTTGATGCGCACGCCGGCCGCGGCTTCCAGGTCGAGTTCTGTCGCCGACGTGATGCGCACGCGCTGCGGCGAGAGCTCCAGCCGGCTTCCTTGGCCGTCGTCCAGCGACAGCGTTCCCGACTCGTCATCGAGGACCACGCGTTGACCAGCAGGCGACATGAAGGTGTAGCGCCGCACCTGGCCTGCCGCCACACCGGGGTCTACGGTGCCGGGCTCGCCGAACAGTCCGCCGAGCACGATGCCCTGGCTGGGATCCTCGAGGGGCACCAGCACCAGGACCGTGTCAGCGACGCCGGGTAGCATCGTCAGGCCCTTGCCGGCACCGGCGCCGGCCGCGAGCACCTGCAGCCAGCCGCTCTCCACGTCGCCGAGCGCGGGCAGCTCGACTTTCACGCGTCCCCGCTGCTCGGGGTCACTCACGGCGCTGACGACACCGAGCGTCGCGTGGCAGCCGGGGCGGGATTCGAACGGAGCCGTTGGGGCCGTCGAGAGCTCGCACAGGTAACCGCGGTACTGATCGATGAGGTGGTCGGCGGCGCTAACGACGTAGCGACCGCTGATGTCGGCCGGCAGCCCGACGACATCTACCGGCGTGCCGGGTCGCAGCCGCGGGTCACCGAGTGCCAGGCCGCTGAAGATCACCTCGCCGGCGCGGTGGTGGTTGAGCTTGGCACGTGCGGCCGCCTCGAGTTGGGCTTCGCTCTGCACGACACTGCCGCTTAGCAACCGCGACTCCTCGCCCCCTACGGCGGTGACGCTAACCCCGACAGGCACGCTACGGCCGAGCGTGGCGTCGCTGGCCGTC
>DASROV010000518.1:0-12063 GCA_035646755.1 Trueperaceae bacterium
GCGAACCGCCTACCTAAAGGCGCTCGAGGCGTGGCGGCAGCGCTTCTCTTTCCATGGCGGCGGCTCACCGACGGTGGGCGAGTTGGAGCTGCTCGGTGACCTGTTCTACCTGCCCTTCGACCAGGGCGAGCGGGCCGGCGAGCTCTTGAGATTGGCTGAGGAGTTGCTTTCACGGCCGCCTGCCAACTGGGGCGAGCGTTACGAGCGCTTGCGCGGCGTGGCGCGCGAGGTCGCCGAGCTGTTCGAGAGGCTCACCCACCTCGAGAACCGCGAATTGCTCTACACGCTCTACCGGTACCTCTGGGACGTAAGGAACGAGGTGGGCTTGCTCACCTCCTACCTTGCCTGGTTGCAAACGGAGCCAAGCGCGACCGAAACTTTCGGCCCGCCACAGCTGGTTCCCAACACCTACCGAGGCGGGCTCGCCGCCGCGATCCAACGGCTGCTCCCGGTAGACGAGAGCGGCGAGTTCTTGGTGCATGGCGCGCGGCAGCCCACTGGTGGGAGCGGCGTAGGAACCGGTAACGGCCCAGGTACAGGCGGGAGCCGACCCATATGACGACGCCCGACCAGTTCCGCCTGCGACCCTTCCAGCCGGGGGACGAGGACGCCCTTTACGAGGTGTGCCTAAAGACCGGTGACAGCGGCTCGGACGCCTCACAGCTGTACAAGGATCCGATGGCGCTCGGGCAACTCTATGTTGGCCCGTACGTGGCGCTCGAGCCCGAGCTCGCCTTCGTGTTGGAGGACGTGTTAGAGGGCCATTCCGGAGTATGCGGCTACGTGCTTGGCGCCCTGGATACCGAGAAGTTCCAGCGGGTGTTCAAGGAGCGCTGGCTGCCGCCGCTGCAAGCGACGCTTCCCGACCCAAGCGGTGACCCAGCTAAGTGGAACCACGACGAGCGCATCTACCACGAACTTCACCACCCACGGCTGGAGTTCTCGCCGCCGCTGGCGCCTTACCCCTCGCACCTCCACATCGACCTGCTGGCGCGTGCTCAAGGTCGGGGCTGGGGCCGGCGGATGATCGAGACGCTGCTCGACGCCCTTCGCGCCAGGGGCAGCCGCGGTGTGCACCTCGGCGTGGGCCTGGCCAACACCCGAGCTCAAGGCTTCTACCGCAAGCTCGACTTTCAGGAACTTTTCAGGGTAAACGCGGACGGATCGGGCGCGATCTTCATGGGGAGGTTCCTTTGATAGCCACGGATGAGCCTATGGAAAACTCCGGGAACGCCGGGGAACGCTACCTCGACGCCGCCAAGGCGCTCCTCACCGACCTGTGGGAGAGCCAGAGCCAAGGCATCGAGCGGGCCGCTGCCTGGATCGCGGAGACTCTCCAGCGCGATTCGCTCATCTTCGTAGCCGGCTCCGGCCACTCGCACATGCTCGCCGAGGAGCTCTTCTATCGCGCCGGCGGCTTGGCGGCGGTAGTGCCGCTACTTGAGTCGTCGCTGATGCTGCATGACGGAGCGGTGAAGAGCAGCGGCGTCGAAAGGCTGGAGGGCTACGCCGCGGTAGTGATCGAGGACGCCGGCGTGGGAGCCGATGACCTGCTGATAATCGCGTCTAACTCGGGCCGCAACGCCTACCCGGTCGAACTGGCGCTGGAGGCGCGCGCCCGTGGCTGCCGGACCATCGCGGTGACCTCGCTGGCCACCGCCGAGCGCGTAGAGTCCCGTCACAGCTCCGGTGGCAAGCTGGCCCGGGTCGCCGACCTAGTGCTTGACAACCGCGTGGCATACGGTGACGCGACCATCGACGTGATCGGTCTTCCCAGCAGGGTCGGCCCACTGTCGACGATCGCCGGGGTCGCTCTCCTCAACGCCGCGGTGGTAAGAGCCATCGAACTTTGCGTCGAGCAGGGGTACCTACCCGACGTGTTCGAGAGCGCCAACCTGCAAGAGGCAGGTGGAGCCGCTGGACGTCCGGACGAAGTCGCGGCTGGGCTCGACCTGTTCCGCTGGCGCCGACGGGTGAGGAGGCTGTAGTGCAGGCTTACTTGGGCGTCGATGCCGGCGGCAGCCACACCCGGGCGGTGGTGGTTTCGGCCGAAGGTGAGGTCTTGGGGTACGGCTGGGCGGGCCCGGCCAACTTCCGCACGAACCCGATCGAGGTCGCGCGCGCCGCGGTGGTCGAGGCTGTTGGCATGGCCGTGGGGGAGATGGCTGCTGCTCACCCGGTGGGTCCAGAGGTCGTGGCGGCCTTCATCGGGAGCGCCGGCCTCGAGGAGCCAGGTGACGAGGGCCTGGCAAGGGAACTACTCGGGGGCGTCGTCGCCCCGCACCAGGTGCGCATCGACAGCGATGTGCTGGCGGCCTGGGCGGGCGCCTTCGCCGGCGCGCCCGGCATAGTCGTGAGCGCCGGTACCGGCTCCATCTGCCTCGGCGTCACCAGTAGCGGCAACCGCGTGCGTGCCGGCGGCTGGGGCCCCGTTTTCGGCGACGAAGGCAGCGCCTACGCGATAGCTAGACGCGGCGTGAAGGCAGCGTTGGCGTCCGTCGACGGCAGGGGGCCGAAGACCTCGCTACTTCCGGAGTTCTTCAAGTTCCTGGGGTTCGAGACGGAACTTGGCTCTGATGTCCTCGAGCTGCACGGTGCCAACCTCACCGGCTGGCTGTACGGGGCCGGGCGTACGCAGGCCGATATCGCCAGGTTCGCGCCGCTGGTGGAGGACGCGGCGCTTCGCGACGACCCTGCCGCGGTGGAGATCCTCGAGCGCGCCGGCGGCGAACTCGCCGTGCTGGTGGCCGCTGTGATCCGGCGGTGGGGCGCTGAAGGAGAAGCCATACCGGTGTCGACAAGCGGCGCGATCCTGCGGCGCAGCAGCCTAGTGCGCGAGAGCTTCCTGGCGACGCTCGACGAGATGGTCCTGTCTGTCGAGGTGAGAGACCCGCTGTTCACGCCGGAGATCGGTTCGGTGTTGTTGGCGATGGAACTTGCCGGACGGGACAGGTCGGAAGCGATCCTGCGCCGGATCAACGAGTCCGCCGCTGTCATAGGAAGGAGCGTTGGGGCGGCTTGAGGGTCGGCAGGGCCGCCCGTGACATCCTAGGAGGTGTACCAGCTACTGGTCCTGGCGCTCATCGGGCTGTTCGTGTACTGGCTATTCAAGGGCGGATCGAACCGCACCCCGGCCGGCAGGTCGAGCGTCCGATCGATCGTCCGATCAACCGTCAGGTCAACCGTCAGGTCCTGGCGCGCTTTATTGACGCGTGCACGTAGGGCCCGTCCGGCGTCTGGGCGACCCAACGATCACGCGGCGTCACCCCAGACCGTCCAGCTGCACCGTGAGCTCGTCGCGCTCGTGTACGGGGACGAGAAGAAGGCTCGCCGACTGGTCGACTTCGAGCGCCGGTTTCATAACTCGCGTGAGGCTTGCTATCGGGCAGCGATCGCGAGGTTGGTACGGGATCGGGCGAACTGATTCCGCTCCCCGCACGCTCGACAGCTTGCGGGCCTGGGAAGGGCAGCTCAGTTCCTGAAGGTCCCGCTAAGGCGCTGCGCGATGTCGTGGACCCGCTTGCGCCCATTGCGGAGTTGCTCCAACCAGGCGTAGCGCGAGATCCGGGCGCGGGGTATCCACAACGGCTGCGCTCCGTAGTTCTTCTTGTAGTCGCCGCCGCCCATCATGTCGTACCTGGTGATACCGCGCTCCTTCCAGTAGCGGATGGCGGCCCAGTTGATCGCTTCGTTGGGCCTGAAGATCTGATGTTCGCGCCAACTGGCACCGCCCCAGAAGTACATCGTGTCGTTGGCCGCCGGGAAGATGCCGGTGGCGATGCTGAGGCCGTCAGGGCTACGGGCCCGCAGCAACAACAGTCGACCGCTGGGCGCCCCAGCTTCTCGATAAGCGCCCGCACCCTCTCGACGCCGTAGGTCGGTACCAGCTTCTGCTTGGCGAAGACGTCCTGCAGCTGAGCGTAGTACTCGTCGGCGAACCCGGCGTCAGCGACGACCTCCACGGTCACCCCGACCTTCTCGGACTTGCGGATGTTACGGCGACAGGCCGGTTTCATGGCGCCGAAGATGTCGGCCAGGTCGGGTTCGAGGTCGACTTCGAAGCCCCTCAGACCCACCGGATCGAGTAGGAAGCCGGCGGCCTCGAAGTCGGCGGGAAGCGCGTGGCGGTCCATTACCTCTACGTGCATGCAACCAAGCTCTTGGAAGGCGAACGCACCTTGCACCACTGGGTAGTCGCGGAGGTTGATACCCTCGAGTGCGAAGCGACCGACGCCGGGCAGGCTGAACACCTGCTCGATGATGACCGCGCCGCCAAGGAGCTGGCCGAACTGCAGGCCGACGACCGTGACCACGGGGATCAGCGCCGTGCGTAACGCATGCCGCAGTACCACCACGCGTTCCGACAGGCCCTTCGCGCGGGCGGTGCGGACGAAATCGAGCCCGAGCACCTCCAAGAGTGTCGAGCGCACTATGCGTGCGGTTGCGGCCGCCAGGATGAGCCCGAGTGACAGCGCCGGAA
This sequence comes from Trueperaceae bacterium, assembly GCA_035646755.1. Classification (GTDB taxonomy): domain Bacteria; phylum Deinococcota; class Deinococci; order Deinococcales; family Trueperaceae; genus DASRWD01. The sequence goes on from DASROV010000518.1 coordinate 4,481, forward strand.
GCACCATGTGACGCAGGTTCGCGAGGGGCTCCTCCCCGAACGGCACGTAGCCGGCCGGCGGGAACCACCCGAGCTTCAGCGAGAACAGCAGGATGAGCAGAATGCCCAAGAAGAAGCCCGGGATGCTGAGGCCCAAGAGCGCGAATATGGAGCCGAGGTGATCGAGCCAGCGGCCGCGGTTGAGTGCGGCCGCCACGCCAACGGGCAGGGCGATCAGCAGCGCGATGATCAGGCTGAGGACGGTCAGCTCGAGGGTGACGGGAAAGCGCAGCGCCAGGTCGGTGGCTATCGGGCGGCCGGTGCGCAGCGAGCTGCCCAAGTCGCCTTGCAACGCCGCGGAGGCCCACTGGCCGAACTGCACGTGCACCGGCAGGTCGAGGCCGAACATGCGGCGGAGTTCCGCCAGCCGCTCAGCGGATACGTTCCCCTGCAGGCCCACCAGGTTGGTGACCACGTCGCCTGGCACGGCCCGCATGAGGGCGAACACAATGAGAGCCACGCCGAACAGCGTAGGGAGCGCTAACAAGCAGCGCCGGCCAAGGTAACCGAGCATGAGTGGGGCGAATCATAGCAACGGAGGTGGCGCTCGACGTCCTGCGCGCCTGGCAGGGGACGATAGGGCCTAAGCTGGGCGCCCTCGAGCATCTCTTGGCAGTTCACCGGCGCATCGCTATGATTGGTCTCTCAATACGTCTTCTCCACCCACCAAAGGGAAGGGAACGAGCATGTTGGATAGCCTGTCCTCCGGTCGCGAGGCGTTCGCAAGGTTCGCCTGGGCGGACGCCTTGGCCGCCTTCTCCGAAGCCGAGCGAGTGGAGCCACTTGAGGCCGCGGACCTGCTGCGAGTAGCCGCGGCGTCATGGTGGGCCGGTGAGATCGACGCGGCGGTAGACGTTTTCGAACGTGCCTACAGTAGGTTCCTCGAGACGGGTCGACGTGCAGAGGCGGCCATCGTCGCCATTCGCTTGGCCGAGCTGGCACTGCGCCGCTTCAGCGAGGCGGTGGGCAGGGGCTGGCTCGCACGGGCCGAACGCTTGCTTGACGGTGAACCCGAGTCGGCCGGCCACGCCTGGTTGCTGGGGGTAAGGGTCATGCTGGCGATAATCCAGAAGGGCGACATAGCTGGCGCGGCGGAGCTTGCCGAACGCGGCTTGGAGGTCGCTAGACGGCACGGGGTGGTGGACGTCGAGTCGCTGCTACTGGCCCTCAAGGGTCAGATACTCGTTCGGCAAGGCCACTGGGCCGAAGGGATGGCCACGCTCGACGAAGCCTCCGCGGCCGCCGCTGTTGGGCAGGCCGACCCCAAGACCTCGTGCGACGTCTACTGCCAGACCATCTCCGCCTGCAGCGCGGTGGGAGATTACCGCCGCGCGGCGGAGTGGGTCGACGAGGCTGACCGTTGGATGCAGCGTCGCGCGATCAACGGTTATCGCGGAGTGTGTCGGGTACATCGCGCTGAGCTCAAACGACTTCGAGGGGACTGGGCCGAGGCAGAGAGTGAGGCACGCCAAGCCTGCGAAGAGTTGCGCGACTGGAGGATGCTCGACGGCATCGGGTTCGCGAACTACCAGGTGGGCGAGGTAAGGCTCGGCATGGGTGACCTGCCGGGAGCCGAAGAGGCGTTCGCGAAAGCAGCCGAGTACGGTCGCGCGCCTCAGCCAGGACTGGCCCTGCTATTTCTCGCCCGGGGAAACGCAAGGCAGGCTGCTCAGAGCATCGCGCAGGTGCTGCCCACAGAACGAGAGCAGCCTCTTGAGAACCGCGATCTGCTCGAGCGCTCACGCTTGTTGCCGGCGCAAGTCGAGATCGCGCTTGCTGACGACGACCTAGCCACGGCTCAGGCTGCAGCGGACGAACTTGCCGACATCGCCGCCAGATACGACAGCGATGCACTGCGAGCGCCGGCACTGACGGCCCGCGGCGCCATCCAACTCGAGGAAGGCGAGATAGACGCTGCCATCAAGACATTGGATCGCTCCTGGCGGTTGTGGCAGGATCTCGAGGTTCCCTACGAGAGCGCCCGCGGCCGCACGCTCTTGGGACGGGCCCGCGCCGCCGCTGGTGACGACCTGACGGCCGCGATGGAGTGGCGTGCCGCCAGGTCCACCTTCGAGCGCCTGGGCGCCATGCGCGACCTTCGTCGGGTCAGCGCGTTACTTGACCGCGGCGGCGAGGTCGACCAGCGACGCCTTACCAAGACGTTCCTCTTCAGCGACATCGTCACGTCCACCGACCTGGTGAGGTTGATCGGCGATGAGGCCTGGAACGAGCTGATCGCGTGGCACAACCGAACCTTGCGCGAGGTGTTCGCCGAGCACGATGGCGTGGAGGTAAGGCAAACCGGTGACGGCTTCTTCGTGAGCTTCGAAAGCGCCGCGAAGGCGATAAGTTGCGCAGTCGCCATCCAGCGCGGGCTGAAGATCCACCGCCACGAGCACGGCTTCGCGCCGCAAGTGCGCATCGGCCTTCACACCGCCGAAGCCAGTCCGCACGGTGTTGACTACGCCGGTCATGGGGTGCACGTCGCCGCGCGGGTAGGGGCCGAGGCCAAGGGCGATGAGGTGGTCGCGTCGACAGCCACGCTCGAGGCTGCCGGCCACCTTGATCATGTGTTGTCCGAACCCAGGTCGTTGACGTTGAAGGGCGTGGCCGAGCCGCTGGAGGTGCGCGTCGTCGGCTGGGACTGATGGCGTCCCGCCGGGCACCCCAACCTGCGGCCTAAGGCAACAGCGAGATGCTCCCTTCGCGTCCGACCACCCCGAAGTGCCTGACGTCAAGCGTAAGCACCCTGCCCCCGTTGCGCTCGGCACAGGCTATGACGCTGGCGTCAGCCACGCCAAGTGGAAGGTCGCTGTAACGAGCGACCAGTTCGCGTACGCGAGGTAGATCGTCGACACCACAATCCACGCTGTATCCCCCTTGTTCGAGGTCAGTAAGGAACGGGTCAAGCGCTGTCGGCATCCTGTTCTCGATCAGATAGGCGATCTCGGACAGGATGGCCATGGGGACGAAATAGGGGCCGGGATCAACCAGCAAGGCTTCGCGAGTACGTTGGTGGTCGTGGTCGCGGCGGTTCAGCAGGGCATATAGGGCCGAAGTGTCGAGCGTGATCACTAAGCGGTAACGTCGTGGCATGGACAACCACACGAAGGCGAGTCCAAACGTATCCCTCCGAGAGATCGCCAAAGACACCGTGGTCCAAGTCGTTCGTCTGAAGGTGAGCCCCGAACAGGAACAGTACGTCGCCAGCAACGCGATTTCCCTTGCTCAAGCGCTGTTCTCGCCCGAGGCTTGGTACCGCGCGATCTACCTCGACGACACCCCGGTCGGTTTCGTGATGCTGGCGGACGAGTCGCTGCTACCTGAAGCAGCAGACCAGCCCGAGATCGGCATCTGGCGTTTCATGGTCGATGCCAGCTATCAATGCCATGGGGTGGGCGCCGCCGCCTTGCTGCAGGTGATCGATCACGTTCGCAACAAGGGCGGGTTCTCGACCCTTGAGGTGACCTACGTGCCCGGCCCCAAGAGCCCCGAGCAGTTCTACTTGCGCGCCGGCTTCCGGCACACCGGCCGCTACGACGAGGACGAGATCGTCCTGGAACTGCCGCTGTTACCTGACGACTAAGCAGAGACCCTGACTCAGCCGGCCTCCGGCCCCACCGGCACAAACCAGCCCAACGCGCCGACGCCGTTCCCGGCGCTTAGAGACCTACGGTGATCCTGCCGTTCTGGAACGAGACCGTCTCTTCGCTAAGCGAGACGTTACCTGCGGCCGAGGCCCCCAACCAGAAGGTACCGTGGTTGACGAGCTCGGCAAGCGCTGACCCGTAGGCCGCGCCACCCACTTCGATCGGCTGGGTGGCCTGCCTTTCGAGCTCGAACGGGTCGGAGAGGGTGACGTCGACGGTGGCGTCGCTACCGGTGCAAGCCGCCCCTGGTGCGGTGGCGCGGCCGAAAACCTGCAGTTCAACGCGATCGGTGAGGGTGAACGCTCCCGGGTCGTAGGTCGCGTCGGCGCGGAAGGTGGCCGTGGCGATGTCCGGTGAGTCGGTGCCGTCGATCTTCACCCAGCACACCTGGCCGAGCGAGTTGGCGATCGGTGTGCTGAAGTTCGCGACCTGCCAGGAGAAGATGGGGGCGCAGGCAGCGAGCGTGGCGACCACGAACATGATGCGAGGAAGTGCGAGCAGCCGCTTCATACCCGGACAGTAGCAGATGCTGCCTCGCGAGCTACGGCACGTAGCTGTCGTAATGCCATTCACGCCTGCGGCCGGGCGACAGGATGCCAACGTGCGTCGTGAGGTTCCCGAGGCCCAGCGAGAGCTGCAACCACTCTTCGCCTGAGTACAGCTCCCGCAGCCGCTGCTCGGCCCGACGCCGGCTAGCGGCGCTGCGGTAGTCGAGATCGACGCCGTGGGCGGTGATGTGGTCGCTCTCACCGGCGCCGTCGACCTGGGCGTTGTACAACTTTGGCCGCCACCAGTTGCGCAGGACCACCGGCTCGCCGACGAGGTTCCGCAACTCGTCGGCGATCAGGGCCAACGCGGCGCCGCGCAGCCACCAGTCGTGCGGCGGCAGGAACTTGTCGAAACCCAGCGCCGTCGCCACGTCCTGGTGGTGCGGGGTGAGCATCTCCCGCGCCGAGAAGTGAGCGACGGTGACGGCGTCGAGGTAGTCCTGGAAGCCGTCAAGCGTCATGGGGAAACCGCCGGGGGCTGTGACGGTGCCGCCGAACGCGGCGATCGCCCGGTCGAACAGCGCGTCGTAGCCGGCGTCGTAACCGCTGAGTGGAGCCAACGGCTCGATCCCAACGTGGAAGTGATCGTCGTGCCCGCCGGCATGGGCGCATAAACCCTCGTTGATGAGCGCGCGGTCGTTGAAGTAGATGCGCGTGACGTGCGGCTGGTGGCGGAACGCCTTCAGCATCGCCCGGGTGGCGTCGCGGTCGTAGGTCGCCGAGGTGTGCGAGGTGCCGCCTGGTGCGGTGCCGTCGCTGCGGGGCAGCCTGAAGTCGCAGGCCAGGCCGGTCTCGTGGCCGTGATGGTCCGGGGTGTCGCCGCCACGCGGCAGGCTCGCGTCATTAACGGTGATAACGGCCCCGCCGGCGTGCGAGGCCAGGTAATCGTCACGGTAGTACCTGCCTGCCGTCTGAATCGTCAAGGCCAGCCATGAAGTCCCGAAATCGTGATGGTCACGCGTGTCAGTAAGCTCGAAGTTGACGAAGCCGTCACCTGCCGCGCCGCCCGCCGGCATCGTCTGCCAACCGGGTGCGTTGGACGCGCGGAGCCAGTCGTAGGTGGTCCCCGGCACGTCGACGCGGCCGTCGCCCTGCACCGTCTCGCGCCCCCGCACTATCGACTGGACGAGGTCGATTGTGCTCTCCAGGGCGGCGTCAGCCTTGTCGTCGGCCGGCAACCAGTCGAACCCCAGGGCGATGAGCCGGTCCTTGAGCGTGCGGACGTCAGCGGATGCGTTGGCACCGCCGCGACCGACACTGCCGCCGAGCGTCAGGAGCGCCATATCGTCACCTCCACGCAGTCAGCGCAGGCGACGAGCCCTGCCCGCTTGCACTGGTCATTCACATCCTTAGACTGAGGGTCCAAAGCCCGAACGAGAGCCGCGACGCTTGACCATCCGGAAGGAGCCGGCAGGACGGTGACAAGCAAACTGCGCAAACCGTTCCTGGTCGCCGCGCTGGTGCTGGCGCTGCTGGCGGTGGCGCTGGAGATCGGCGCCTCTGGCCTGCTTGGCACCTTCGGCGGTGTTGGTGCGTCGTTGCTAAGTAGCGTCTCTGACGCCGCGCCCGGCGCGGCCAGCGTCATGCCCGACGCCGCCGCTACCGAGCGGTTCGCTGAGCAGAACCGCCCGCCGGGACTGGCGATCTCGTACCTTGCGCTGTTCGACGCGCTGGTGCTGCTCGCGCTCGGCCTCATGGCCGCGAGCCTGCTCATCCCCGACCGTGCCCTCGGCCGGATCTCGGGAGTCGTCATGCTCATCGTCTCCTTCCTGCTCATCGTGGGCGGCATCCTGCTGGTGCTGGTGGCGCTCTTCGCGCTCATCCTCATGGTCTCGCTGTTCCTGGCCTTCCCGTTCGGGACGGCGGCCTACATGGCCATCTACGGTTTCTTCGCCCGCGGTGAGGCCGCTGCAGTAATAGGCCTGCTCGTGGCGTTCAAACTCGGGCTCGGCGCCTGCCTGATCCTCGCCCACCAGCGCTTCCTGCAGAACCGCGGGCTGTTGGTGCTGCTAGGCGGTTCGCTGCTGCTTACGCTACTCATCGCCTTCCTCCACGGTCTGGTGCCGCGCCCACTGGTGAGCATCACCGATGCCCTTGGCGCGATAGTGGTCGGCTTCGTCGCGGTGGTGTGGGCGCTGGTGGTGCTTGTCGGCAGCGTCATCGCGGTCGGCAAGAGCGTGAAATTGCGGGTGTGAGTTGGCGTCCAGCCGTGCGAGTTGTCGCGGCGGCGGTCGGGCGCGACACTGAGTTCCACGCGAGGCGTCACGGCTCGAAGCTGAGGACGCAGCCGCTGAAGCAGGTCAAGACGACGGTTCCGCCGCGCTCACCGAACGTCGCTTCTGGCTCGTCATTGCGGCCGAACGTCTCCGCCATCTCCAGCGAGTTGCCCCGGCCGCGCTGGACCACGGTCATCTGCAGGGTTCCCGACTCAACGAGCAGTTTCACGGCGCGGGGGCGGACGAGAAAGCCTTGAGCAGGGGGGACGTCGAGGCGACAACCCGCGCCCGCTGAGAGCTGCAGCGACTCGGCGCCAGTGAGCGCCCGCGCCAGTTCGGGAGCGCAAGTCGTGCCCGGCCCGAGGTCCTCGGCGGCAAGCGAACGAGGTCCGAGCAAGCCGCTGATCCCCTCCACCCAGGCGGGCGCCTCGTCCCCGACCGCGAAAGCGCCCTGTGGGAGAACTCCAGCGAGCACGACCACGACGACGATGACTATCACCGCGGCGATGATGAACAGGGTGCGGGGTTTCATCGGCCTACTACTGAACCTCCCGTAGCATCTCCATGTCGAAGAAGATCTGCGGTCCACCGTCGGGAGCTTGCTCCAGTCTTATGGCCTCATTTAATTGGCCGTTCACTATCTCGTCGAACGGGTTGCACGGGAACCTTACGCAGACGATCTCACCCCGGCCGGTAGAGACGATCACCTCTACCTCACTGCCGCTGGCCACGCTCTCCCCGCTTGCCGGCACGGTACCGATGATGTGCAAGGCGTCAACGCTATTGCTAGTCCGTTGAGTCAACGGTTGAGCTACCTCGAGACCGGTGTCGTCAAGGATGCTCAGCCCGGAGACCAACTCCTGCCCGCTCACCTCCGGCACCAACACCGTTCGCGGCCTCAGCAGGAAGAACGCTATGCCCGCGATCACCATGAGCCCTATCACCGCCGCGATCCACCAAGGGAAGCGGCGCGGCGGCGGTGGCGGTGCCGCGGCGGGAACCTCGAAGGTGACGGTAGGCCCCTGGACGTGGGAGCGGTCGGGGACGTCCTCACCCTGGACGTCGAGCCTGAGGGTGTAGTTGCCGGCCACGCCTTCCGGTGGCACCGCGATGTCGACGGCGTAGGTCTC
>DASROV010000519.1:0-3767 GCA_035646755.1 Trueperaceae bacterium
ATCACCACCGCGCCACAGGTGCCGACGAAGGACGGCGCCGTGCCGACGCGGCAGATCGCGGCCTGGTCGGCGGTTACGGCCTGCAGGTCGGTGACGCTGAGGGCCTGCCTGTCGAGGAGGCGCTCGGCGTCTGCCTGGCGCGCCTCGGAGTTCGCCTGGGAAGCGGCTTCGCGTTCGCGCTCTACCGACTTGGTCTCGGGATAGAGGCAGTGATTGGCGTGCACGAGCGGGACCTCTTCGAGCAGCGTGACGTGCTGACGCGTCGGCATGGCCTCTACGTTCGCGCCGGCGCCGCTGGCGTCCATCACCAGGTAGTTGTGGCCGCCGGCCAAGGGTGTCTCGAGCAGGACTCGCAGCGCCGCCGCGGTGGTCTCCTGCTCGAGCATCGCGCGCACGGCGAACGGCCAGGTGACGCCAACGCGACCGTCGGCAGCGAGCAGGTTGTTGATGCCAACGCACAGCCCCGCCTCGTTCATGCCGATCATGCCGAGGCAACCGGCGGTGGTGTAGACGACGAAATCGGGCGCGTCGTGCGGCCTGCCGCGAAGCAGCAGCAGGTGCTCGGCCGAGCCTTCGTGCATGTCCCAGGTCTGCGCAAGGGCGCCGCCGACGCCGGTTCGCCCGGCGGCGTCGACAAGCCGCGAGGCCGGCACGAGGAAGGCCGTGCAGTCGTCGGTGTCGTGCTCGAGGTGGCCCGCCGCGCCAGCGGTGCCAGGGGCGGGGTCATAACCGGCGGGGTCATAACCGGCGGGGTCATTACCGGCGGGGTCATTACCGGCCGACCCACGCCCGGCCCCCCTTGGCCAGCTCGCCACCGTGTCGACGAAGTCGGTGAAGCCGCCCGCGATGAGCAGCTCTTCTAGCGCTACTCCCGAGCCGGCGGCCACACCCCTTAGCTCCTCGACCAGGCGCGGCACGTAATCGGCGTGGCGCTCGAGGCAGGCCGCGGCCACGGCAAGCACCTCCGCCCTTGTCGAGTCACGACCGGTCCAGCCGCTCGTGCCGGCCAGGGCCACGCGCTCCGCCGCGTACGCGGCGATCTGCCTGGCCATGGCCTTGCCGTGTTCAAGGCCAAGGTCATAAGGGGCGCCACCGACCTCGAGGACGGGAACGTTCATGGCTCGATGATAGCCGCCGCCCGACAGGCTGGCCCGGCCATGCCGGTGCTGGAAGCGAACTGCCGCCCCAAGTCAACGCAGCAGTGAGACGTGCTCCTGGCTCCAGGCGACAGTAACGGGCGTGCCGACGCTGACCATGTCGGCGTACCCTCGGTGTTGGTTCTGGATGCGCGCGACCATCTCGATGCCGTCGTCGGCGCGCACGACGTAACGCGAGTCGGTGCCGAGGTAGTGAGCCTCGGTGACGACGCCAGGCAGGCTCGTCGCAGGATCGCCGGCCGCGGGCGCGGCTCCGGCCGCGGGCGCGGCTCCGGCCGCGTGCCCGGCGACCAGCTCGAGCTTCTCGGGCCGTATGGCAAGCGCCAGCGAGTCACCGATGACGGCCGCATCATCGCGCAAGGCGCCGCGCAGCACCCTGCCGCTCGGTAGCCGCAGCGCGCCGATGCCGCCCGACGTGCTCTCGAGCACACCGATGACGAAGTTGGTCTCGCCGATGAAGTCGGCGACGAAGCGCGACGTCGGCCGCTCGTAGATGTCGTCGGGCGCGCCGACCTGCAGCACCTTGCCCTCGCTCATCACAGCGATGCGATCGGCCATGGTGAGCGCCTCTTCCTGGTCGTGCGTGACGTAGACGAACGTGATGCCGACCTGCTGCTGGAGCGTCTTGAGCTCGAACTGCATGGTCTTGCGCAGCTTGAGGTCGAGGGCGCCAAGCGGCTCGTCGAGCAGCAGTACGGCAGGACGGTTGACCAGTGCGCGCGCCACGGCGACGCGCTGGCGCTGGCCACCCGATAGCGCCGACGGCTTGCGCGCGCCGACGTGGGGCAGCCGCACCAACTCGAGCGCCTCCTCGGCCTTCACGCGCGCCTCCTTCGCCGGTGTCCCGGCCATCTTCAGGCCGAAAAGCACGTTCTGCATCACCGTCATGTGAGGGAACAGCGCGAAGTCCTGGAACACGGTGTTGACCGGCCGGTGGAAGGCAGGCACGCCCCTAACTGACCGGCCGCGCAGCAGTACCTCACCGGAGTTCGGCTCCTCGAAGCCCGCGATCATCCGCAACGTCGTCGTCTTGCCGCAACCCGAGGGGCCAAGCAAGGCGAAGAACTCGCCCTCTTCGATACTCAGATCGATGCCGTCGACCGCCCTCACCGTCGCCGCGCCGCGCCGCTCGTCGAACTCCTTGACGAGATCGCGCACCTCGACGGCCGGCACGGCTCCGGCCGGCCGAGCCCCGCGTGCCCCTCGGACGGTCGTCATCAGCCTCTCAGTAAGTGCAGCTGGCTCAGCGACCGACGAGGATCTTGATCTCGTCCCAGGCGTCGTTGAGCAACACCTCGCGCTCCTCGTTCTGGGTAGCGAAGAACAGCCGCTCCTGCGTCTCGGTAGAAGGGTAGATACCGGGATCGGCGGCCAGCTCTTCGTCGATGAGCCCCTGCTCGAGCGCAGCAGCGTTCGGCGTGCCGTATGCGGTGTAGTTCGAGATGTCGGCGCCGACCGCCGGGTGAAGGATGTAGTCGATGAACACCTCGGCCAGAGCCTGGTTGGGCGCACCGACCGGGATCGCGAGGCTGTCGATCCAGAAGTTCGTGCCCTCGCTCGGGATTACGTAAGCGTAGTCGTCGCACTCGCACTCGTCCATCACCTGGAAGACGTCGCCCGAGTACTCGATGACCATGTCGATCTCGCCACGCGCCAACATCTCCTGGCCGTCGTCCTCGGCGATGTATACGACGTTGTCGCCGTGATCGACGAGGAACTGCTTGGCCTCCTCGATCTCCTCGGGGTCCGAGCTGTTGGGGTCGTTGCCTGTCATTATCAGCGCCACGCCGATCATCAACGTGACGTCGTCGAGCCAAGCCACGGTCCCGTCGTAGTTGAAGAGCTCCTCCCAGGAGTCGACCTCACCGGTGCGCTCGACGTTGTAACCGATGCCGGTGGTGCCCCATTGGTACGGCACGGTGAAGCGGTTGCCTGGGTCGAAGTCGAGGTCGAGGAAGGTCTCGCCGAGGTTGGCGAGGTTCGGGATGTTGGCGTGATCGATTCTTGCCAGCAGGCCCTCTTGAATCATCAGAGTCGCAACGACGTCAGACGGCACGACGACGTCGAAGCCCGGGTTGCCTTGGCGCAGGCGCACGAGCATGTCGTCGTCGGTCGGGTAGGTGTCGTACACCACGGTGACGCCGCACGCCGCCTCGAAGTTGGCGATCGTGTCATCGGCGATGTAGGTGCTCCAGTTGTAGACGTTGAGGCGCTGCCCTTCGAAGCCCTCGGGGCAGGTCCACGCACCCTGGGCGGCCGCGGTGCCGAACAGCGGCACCAGCACGGCCAGGGCCAAACAGACGATAAAGGTTCCACGCGCGGTAGTACGCATCAACTCACCCCTTCGTTGGATCCGTGTGTCTATTGCCGCATGGCTGCTGGAAGACGATATCACCGTGCCGAGTGACCGCCATAGCCAGCCGCTTCATGCGCCCTTCAGCGAGTGCCTTACTGCGGACGGAGCGACCGCGCTCAGCGGTTGTTCCAGCGGATTATGCGGTCGAGCATCGGGTCTGAAAGCACGCGCCTCAGCACGTTGACGATGTGGGCGTCCGAGCCAACGAAGTAACGCGTGCGGGGCCTCTTGTCGGTGAGCGCGCGGTGTACGGC
>DASROV010000520.1:0-2486 GCA_035646755.1 Trueperaceae bacterium
GCCTGGTGGCGCCCGAAGTAACCGGCAAGGTTCGTGGCGATGGGCCCGGGCAGCGAGCTGGCCACGGCGTAGATCTCCATGAACTCGTCGTCCTCGACCCAGGTGTTGCCGTCGACGGCCTCGGCCCTGATGAGCGGGATCATCGACGGCCCGCCGCCGAATCCGAAGACGCCCACGCGCATGAAGGCGAGGAACAGCTCGACGAGGCGCTTGGCGAGCGGTCGTCTCATCGGGCCGACGTTAGCATTGCCTTAAGCGGCGCCGGAAGCGGCGGCGGGAAGGGAAACACCGACGTGAGCAAAGCCGTCTTCGTGCGCGAGCACGGTGGTCCAGAGGTCTTGAGCCTCGAACAGCGCGAGTTACCCGAACCGGGGAGCGGTGAGGTAGTGGTGCGCAACCGGGCCATCGGGCTCAACTTCATCGATACCTACCAGCGCTCCGGCCTCTACCGGGTACCGCTGCCGTTCGTGGCGGGCAACGAGGGCGCCGGTGAGGTGACGGCCGTCGGTCCGGAGGTGAGCGACGTCGCTGTCGGCGACCGCGTCACCTACGCGGGTCCGTTAGGCGCCTACGCCGAGGAGCGGATCATGCCCGCGGGCCGCACCGCACCCATCCCGGACGGCGTCGGCTACGAGACGGCCGCGGCCGTCACGCTCAAGGGCATAACGGCGTACTACCTCATCTTCGAGACCTGGCCCGTCAAGAGTACCGACGTCATCCTCGTGCACGCCGCGGCCGGCGGCGTCGGCCTCCTCGTTACTCGCTGGGCCAAGTCGCTTGGCGCGCGCGTGTACGGGACCGCGGGTAGCGACGAGAAGGTCGCGCTGGCGAAGGAAGCCGGCGCGGACGAGGTCATCAACTACCGCGAGCACGACTTCGTGGCCAGGGTGCGCGAGCTTACCGGCGGCCGCGGTGTCGACGTCGTCTACGACGGGGTCGGCAAGTCGACGTTCGAGGGCTCGCTCGACTGCCTTCGCCCGCGGGGCCTGATGGTCAGCTACGGCAACGCCAGCGGCCCGGTGGCGATTCCAAACCTTGTCGTGCTGTCGACCAAGGGTTCCTTGTACCTCACCAGGCCGACGACGGGGACCTACATGGCCACCACCGAGCAGTTCCGCACGGCGGTCGGCGCCGTGTTCGAGGCCGTGAAGAGCGACGTGATACGCGTCGCCATCAACCAACGCTTTCCCCTTGCCGACGCCGCGGAAGCCCACCGCGCGTTGGAGGGCCGCATGACTACCGGTTCGACGGTGCTCTTGCCCTAGAGGTCCCCTAGCTCCGCTAAAGGAGATGACGATGCCAGACGACAGATCGCAGGCCGACGATCCTTTCCCCTCCATCGCGGCCGAGTACGGCCGCACCATCGAGGTGTGGGGCGAGCTGATCGAAAAATCCGGAATCGACTCGGTGGACGAGCTTCGCGCCTGGCTGGAGGACGAGCACGGCGTCGGCAGCGAGAAAGCCGGGGCGCTGGCTCGCTACTTCCTGGATCCCGACCCGTCCCTTAAGGACGCAGGGCCGTGAGGTCGTAGGGCCTTGAGGTCGTAGGGGCGCACTGTGCTCGGCGATACCCCATGCGCCTTCAGCCGACGCTCGGCAGGTCGAGGCCTCTCTCCTTGGCGACTGCCAGCGCCCGCTCGTAGCCGGCGTCGGCGTGACGCATCACGCCCGTGCCGGGGTCGTTGAGCAGCACGCGCGCGAGTCGTTCGGCGGCCTCGTCAGAGCCGTCGGCCACCGTCACCTGGCCGGCGTGCAGCGAGTAGCCCATGCCGACACCGCCGCCGTGGTGGAAGCTGACCCAGGCCGCGCCCGACACGGCGTTGAGCGCGAAGTTTAGCAGCGGCCAGTCGGCCACGGCGTCTGAGCCGTCGCGCATCGACTCGGTCTCGCGGTAGGGACTGGCGACGGAGCCGGCGTCGAGGTGGTCACGACCGATGACTATCGGCGCCTTGAGCTCGCCGGCACGTACCAGCTCGTTGAACTCGAGCCCGGCGCGATCGCGCTCGCGGTAACCAAGCCAGCAGATCCGCGCCGGCAGGCCCTGGAACTCGAACGACTTCACGCCTTCGGTAAGCCAGCGGCGCAGCTGCTCGTCCTCGGGGAACAGTTTGAGCAGGGCGCGGTCGGTGCGGTAGATGTCCTCGGGGTCACCGGATAGCGCCACCCAACGGAAAGGTCCACGGCCCTCGCAGAACTGGTCACGGATGAACGCCGGCACGAAGCCGGGATACGAGAACGCGTCGTTGAAGCCGCCCTGCTTAGCGAACGCGCGGAGGTTGTTGCCGTAATCGAAAGCGACCGCGCCTTTCTCCTGCAACGCCACGATCGCGCGGCAGTGCCCGGCCATCGCTTCGAGGACGCGCCGACGGTAGCCGTCAGGGTCGTCATCCCTGGCCTTGGCGGGGTCCTCGTCGGCCGCCAGCGGCGGCACGTAACCGTAAAGCGGGTCGTGCGCGCTCGTCTGGTCGGTAACGAGGTCAGGCACG
>DASROV010000521.1:0-3906 GCA_035646755.1 Trueperaceae bacterium
CGCCAAGCCCAAGCCCCCAAACCGCGGCAACCACGTCGCGCTCACCACCGCTACAAAGCTTCGAAGAACCCACTCATGCGCTTGACGATCACCGCGTCTGACACGAACCGCGCTTCGATGTCCTTGCGCCACTCCTCGAACCGGACGCGCGCGTCCTGTTGTTCCGGGGTAGCGTCGCCCAAGCCGTCGAGGGGCCCAAGCACATCTTCGAGGGGCTGGTCGATAAGCGACAGGGCGTAGCGGATCAAAGGCTCGGCCTCGGTGACGAGCAACTGATCGCGGCGCTCGAAGAGCCGCACGTCGCCGAACTGCGCGAGCAGCAGCTCCTCGCCGGTCTCCAAGGAGAACGGCGTGATGTCGGTGCGCCTGCCGTCGAGTTCAGGGATCTTCTCGGTGAGCTGCTCGAGAACCGCCACCGCCTCCTCCATGTGCTGAGAGCCGTTCGTAGCGGCGTAGAAGCGGCCGCCTGGCTTGAGCACGCGGCGCGCCTCGCTCAGGGCCAAAGGCACGTCGGGCACGTGGTAGAGCATGTGGTTGGCGAACATCACGTCGAAGCTGTCGTCGTCGTACGGCAAATCGGTAGCCGGGTGTTGGCGGTAGATGGCCCGCGTGCCGACACGCATGAGGTTGGTCTCGCTCTCACGCAGCATGCCTTCGGATAAGTCCGAAAGAGTCAACTCCCAGCCGGGTGGAATGCGACCGGAGTTGACCAGCCACAGCCGCCCCGAACCGCAACCGACCTCGAGCACCCGTGCGTCCTTGGGAGCCTGCACCTGACGGAACTGCCAGGCGTGGAAATCCTCCTGGTCATCGCCGAACTGCTCGTGAAGGGCGATGCGGTCCTTCAGCTTGTCGGCGGTCAGGTACTGGCGGGTGCGCGCGTTTGGCGCTTCGAAGGTCATAGCGACTGGGGAAAGATCAATGGACTCGGTCACAACGCGACCGAGGTTACCTGGGCTGTGTGAGGACGCGTAACGGAAAGATTAAGAGTGGCCGGCTGCAGATGAGTATCCGCTCACAGCCGTACTGAGAAGTCTCGACTCGAGATCGCTAACGCGGAAGCCCTAGGTCGTCATGAAGCAGTTCGCCGCTGTCCTCAGAGCGAGAAGACTCTGTGAGGCGCGGCGCAGTATCGCGTCCTATATCTAGGAGTCGCTCACTCAACGGCACCGTGGCTACCTTTCTTGCCCGCTCGAGTCGCTCGCGGAGGGCCACCGTCACGGCAGTGGTGATGGTCTCACCGGTGACCCGGGCCAATTCGTGAGCCAGGTCCACGGCCTCTTGGTTCTTCACCTTCAGGGTCACGGAGCAAGTCTGCCATGCTGGAAGCCAAGTGCGCCGTGGCCGAGCAACCCATTCGAACGCTCCGCCCCTTGCACCGCCTGCCACCCCCGTGCTTTACTCACCGTTATCGCTCGCGCCTTCAAGGGCGGGCCTTATCAAGAGCGGCCGAGGGACCTGGCCCCATGACGCCGCAGCAACCAGTCTTCATCTAGACAGGTGCTAACTCCAGCCGGAATCGCAGCTACGATGGTGAGCTTCCGGAGAGATAGGGGCGAATATGGCACTATCCATCAACTTCACAACTAGTTCGCATCACCTGTTGGCACGAATGCGTCACGCGGCCTGAGCGTCGGCGTGCGCAACGTTAGTGGTACGTGCACTAGACTCCTGAACCGAGTCCGCTAACAACGTAACCACGCCTGCTCGGGCCGCTGAGCCCGCGGAGCACTCGTCTGGTCGGCCGCTAGGTCACGCCAGCCACGAAAGCCGCGGTCTGGTAACTCATCGTCGATAGACCAACCCTCAACCTCGCCGCCGCCACGCGGCCGACCAGCCACGGCGCGCAACGACCACTTAAGGAGTACCAACTGATGTCCTACCGCTTCGAAACCCTGCAGATCCACGCCGGACAAGAGATCGACCCGACCACCAAGTCGCGGGCCGTGCCCATCTACCAGACCACCGCCTTCGGCTTCGACGACGCCGACCACGCCGCCAGGCTGTTCGCGCTGCAGGAGTTCGGGAACATCTACAGCCGCATCATGAACCCGACCAACGACGTGCTCGAGAAGCGCATCGCCGCGCTCGAGGGCGGCACCGCGGCGCTGGCCGTGGCGTCCGGGCACGCGGCCGAGTTCCTCACCTTCACCACCCTCGCCGAGGTGGGTGACAACATCGTCGCCTCGCCCAACCTCTACGGCGGTAGCCGCAACATGCTGAGCGTGACCCTCAAGCGACTCGGCATCGAGGTGCGCTTCGTCGGCGACGACGACGATCCCGCCGACTACGCCCGGCTCATCGACGACAAGACCAAGGTTGTGTTCTTCGAGACCATCCCCAACCCCTCGCTCAAGCTCGCCGACCTCGACGCGATCTCGAAGATCGCGCACGAGCGCGGCGTGGCTGTCGTGGTCGACAACACCACCGCCATCGGCGGTTACCTCTACCGGCCCGTCGATCACGGCGCTGACATCGTCGTGCACTCGGCCACGAAGTGGATAAACGGCCACGGCACCGCCATCGGCGGTCTGATCGTCGACCTCGGCACCTTCGACTGGGGCAACGGCCGCTACCCCGGCTTCAGCGAGCCCAGCCCGAGCTATCACGGCCTGGTGTTCAACGACGTGTTCGGCAAGGACGGGCCGTTCGGCAACATCGCCTTCGCCATCCGCGCCCGCACCGAGACCTTGCGTGACCAGGGCCCGGCGCTTGCGCCGCAGAACGCCTTCTTGTTCCTCCAAGGACTCGAGACCCTGAGCCTGCGCGCCGAGCGGCACATCGAGAACACCCGCGCGCTGGTGAAATGGTTCAAGGCGCAGCCAGGCGTGACCAGCGTCATCTACCCCGAGCTGCCCGAGCACCCCAGCTACGAGCGGGCCAAGACCGACTTTCCGCGTGGCGCCGGCGCGATCCTCAACTTCGAGCTCGAGGGTGGGCTCGAGGCGGGCAAAGCATTCCTCAACGCACTGAAGCTCGCCTCGCGGCTGGTGAACCTCGGCGACGCCAAGACCAGCGTCACCCACCCGGCCAGCACCACGCACTCCCAACTCGACGAGGCGGGCCTCGCCGCCGCCGGCGTCGGCCCGGGACTGCTGCGCATCTCCCCAGGACTGGAGCACATCGATGACCTCATCGAAGATTTCGACCAGGCTCTCAGAGCCGCCCGCGGGCAGCTCCGCCAGGCCGCCGACTAAGGGGTCGTCACCGGCACGCACCCTGGTCCACGAGACCTGGGGCGATCACGCCGCGCTCATCGCCCGGACCGACGCCGACAGCGGTCGTAGCGTTGGGCCGGTGCGGCCCCGCGTCATCGACGTCGCCACCCCCGACGACCCGTTGCGCTTGCAGCTGGGCGGCGTGCTGCCGCGCGTGGCGGCGGCCTTCGAGGAGTACGGCGAGCGCAACGCCGCCGGCGACAACACCGTGCTTGTATGCCATGCGCTCACCGGTTCGGCGCACGCCGCCGGCCGCAACGAGCGCGAGGAGGTGCCGGGCTGGTGGGATCCCCTCATCGGCCCCGGCAAAGCCATCGACACCGAGCGCTTCCACGTCGTGTGCGCTAATGTCCTCGGCGGCTGCTACGGCACCACCGGCCCCAGCAGCCTCGAGCCGGACAGCGGCCACAAGTACGCGATGAGCTTCCCGCGCTACACCGTGCGGGACATGGTCGAGGCGCAGAAGCGGCTGCTCGACCGGCTCGGCGTGACCTCGCTGCGGGCCGTCATCGGCGGCAGCATGGGCGGCATGCAGGTGCTCGAATGGGCGGCGATGTACCCAGGCTTCGTGCGCGGCATCGTGCCAATCGCCATCGGCGCGCGGCACTCGGCCTGGGCCATCGGCCTCAACGAGGTCGCCAGGCGTGCGATAACCTCCGACCCCGCCTGGAACGACGGCGATTACGGC